>DASVED010000111.1:0-12725 GCA_036380775.1 Actinomycetes bacterium | reverse complement strand
GTTGGGCACGCTCTCGTTGACGCCGTTGACCGTCACGAACGCCTCGCGCCGGCCGACCCCGACGGTCTCGCCGGACGCGATGGACACCGCGACCCGGTCGACGTCGCCGACCACTCGGCCGAGCACCTCGACGTCCTCGAGGGTCAGCCGGCTCACCGACGGTGCCGAGCCGAACTCGAACTTGCCCGGCACCACGATGATGATGTTCGACCCCAGGCCCTCGACCTGCTGCTCGACCTCCTGCTTGGCCCCGGCGCCGAGCGCCACCAGGATCACGACGGCCGCCACACCGATGACGACGCCGAGCATCGTCAGCGCGCTGCGCAGCCCGTTGGCGCGCAACGCGTCCACCGCGACCCGGAACGCCTCGCCGGCCCTCATCGCGGGGACCCACCGTGGTGCGCGGCGTCGCGCTCGTCGTACTCGACCAGCCCGTCCCGGAAGCCGATCCTGCGATGTGCCCTGCCGGCCACGTCGGGGTCGTGCGTGACGACGACGACCGCGACGCCTCGATCGGCGTTGAGCCGGGCCAGGATCGACATCACCTCGGCCCCGCTGCGGGTGTCGAGGTTTCCGGTCGGCTCGTCGGCGAGGAGCAGGGACGGATCGCCGACCAGCGCCCGCGCCATGGCCACCCTCTGCTGCTCGCCGCCGGAGAGCTGGCCCGGCCGGTGGCGCAGCCGGTGCCCGAGCCCGACCGCCTCCAGCGCCGCCGCCGCGCGGTCGCGCCGCTCGGTGCCACGCACCCCGCGGTAGACCAGCGGCAGCGACACGTTGTCCAGCGCGCTGGTCCGGCCGAGCAGCTGGAAGGACTGGAAGACGAAGCCGATCGTCTGGTTGCGCAGCTCGGCCAGCTCGACGTCGGACATCCCGGCCACGTCACGGCCACCGACGCGCAACGTGCCCGACGTCGGGCGGTCGAGGCAGCCCAGCAGGTGCATCAGCGTCGACTTCCCGGACCCCGAGGGGCCGACCACGGCGACGTACTCGCCCTCGTCGATGCGCAGGGTCACCCCCCGCAGAGCCTCGACCGCGATGCCGTCGAGCTGGTAGCTGCGCCGGACGTCGACCGCCTCGGCGGCCGCCGGCCGGTCCACCCTCATGTGGTGCTCACGTCACCCGCTGCCCCTCGCGGACCCGGTCCGCGCCCCGCACCACGAGCCGCTCCCCCTCCGCGATCCCCTCGAGCACCTCGACGCGGCTCTGTCCCTGCGCACCGAGCCGCACCAGCCGTTTGCGCGCGATGCCGTTCTTGACCACCCACACCGCGTCGCGCCGGCCGTCGCGGAACACCGCCGGAGCCGGCACGGCCACGACGTCGCGCGCCGTGCGCACCTGCAGGTCGACGACGGCACTCATGCCGGGTCGGGGGATCGGCGCGGCCCCGCCGTCCGCGGCGGTGCCGCGACCCAGGGACAGCCGCACCACGAAGCTCACGCCACCGCGGGTCGACGTGGTGGGCGTCGGGTCGATCGTCGTGACGGTCGCGTCGTACGTCGCGTCGGGGACCGCGTCCAGCTCCGCTCCGGCGGGCACGCCCGGCTGGACCAGCAGCACGTCGGTCTCGTCCACCAGGGCGGTCAGGGACAGCGTCGAGGTGTCGGTCACCGTCACCAGCGGCTGGCCACGGCGGACCGGCGCCCCCTCGGAGACCGTCGCGGTGACCGAGCCACCGCTGTCGCCGCCGAGCGCCGAGCCGGCCTGGGACTGCAGGCTCTCGGGCAGCTGCGACAGCAGGTCGGCGGCGTCCGAGCCGTCGGAGGCCGGACCCGGACTCAGCGACACCGTGCCCGCGACCGGTGCCCGGACGGTGAGCGCGGCCACCGTACGGCGGGCCACGTCCACCGCCGCGCGGGTCTGCACGCGTTGCGCCGCGGAGAGCGCGGTGACGGCGTCGGAGAGACTGCCGAGACCCGCCGCCAGCTGGGCGGCGGCCCGGTCGGCGCTGGCACGCGCGGCGGCGTACTGCGACTGCGACACCCGCAAGGCGGACAGGGCCTGGGCCCGCACCCGGCGGTCCGGGATGGCGTGCGCCGACCGGCGGGCGCGGTCGAAGGCCCGCTGGGCCGTGGCGTCGGCCTGCGCCGCACCGCTCAGGGTCACCGGCACAGCACCGCTGGAGCCCGCAGCGGCGGCCTGCTCGTCGGCTGCCCGGGCCCGGCGAAGCGCGCGCCGGGCCGACGGCGACTCGACCCGCAGCAGCATCTCGCCCCGGCGGACCTGCTCGCCGTCGCGGACCCGGACCTGCGCCACCACGCCGTCCGCGGCCGCACTCGCGGTGGCGGTCGCCCGAGCGGCGACGGTCGCCGGTGCCTCCACCACCTCGGTGACCGTGGCCCGCTCGGCTGCCGCGACGCGGACCCCTGGCGAGTCGTCACCGCTGCACGCGGACAGCAGCAGCACGGCGGCGGCGAGCCCGGCACTGGCGGCACCGACTCGGGTCGTCACCGGGTCATCGTAGGTACTGCTCGCCCCACCCGCGCTCGGCGCGGACCCGGTCGCACAGACCGACCAGCCGGTAGTCCTTCGCGTACCACCGGACCAGCGCGTCGCGGGCGTCGTCGTCCAGTGCCTTGTCGGGCTCGCCGTTGCCGCGGTGCGCCCGCACCGGCCCGGTGGGCAGCCGCGTCTCCGGCGGCAGGGCCAGCACACGTACCAGCTGCGGCCAGTCGGCCGACAGCGTCTCCGTCCGCCCGATGAACACCACGCGGTTCATCCGTCGGCGCAGCTGCCGCAGGGTGCCGAGCTGGCGCGACTGCGGGCGGAGATGCCGGATCGCCTGCATGGCCCGCTCTGCCTCGCCGCGGAGCATGCGGTCCCGGCTGGCCAGTGCCGACGCCAGCTCCTGCGCGGAGCCGAAGACCTCGAAGGCTCGCACCTCGGCGGGCGTCCACTCGAAGTAGAACCTGGGCATCCCCATGCGCTGACGGCTGCTGAAGCCGCTGATGAACCGGGACACCGGGTCGCGGACGCAGAAGAAGGCGTAGTCCTCGCGCGGGAGGTCGACGAGCCGCTGCCGGTGCCGGTGCACGACCAGCTGGCCGAAGGGTGTCTGCGGGAAGCCCGCCCGGCGCAGCGCCGCCTTGATGGCCGTGCCACCGGTCTTGCCGACATGGATGAAGTGGACTGTCATGGCGGCCCCCTCGGAGAGCCGTCCGGCTCACTGCATCGAGGACAGCAATGCCTGCAGTGCGGTTCGCCTCATTGTGTTCTCGGCATCGGCGGCGTCCGGAGAACCGGCGATGTTGCGCGTCTCCTGCGGGTCGGCGGACCGGTCCACGAGCAGGTAGATCTCACCGGAGGCGTTCAGGACGCACTTCCACTCGTCGGTGCTGACCATCACCTCGCCCTTGAGCTCGGACACGACATGGCTGCGGTGCGCGACGGCACGACCAGTCAGCACGGGGACCACGCTGCGCGCGTAGGACCGGTCCGCCGGCTGTGCCCCCGCGAGCTCGCCCAGGGTGGCGCCGAGGTCCATGAGCTCGACGAGCGCGTCCGACACGAGGCCGGGAGTCCGGTCCGGATGGCTGTCCGGGAGCCGGACGGCGAACGGCACGCGGACGGCCGGGTCGAGGAAGTTCTGCTTGTAGAGCAGCCCGAAGTCACCGTTCATCTCGCCGTGGTCGGACACCAGGGCGATGACGGTCCGGTCCAGCTCACCCCGCTCGGCGACCACCTCCAGGAGCCCGCCGACCTGGTCGTCGATGAGCTCGAGGTTGCCGGCGTAGTTGGCGCGCAGCCGTCCCACCTCCCCCTCGCGGAACGGCACCGGGTCGGCCAGCCGGTCGTCGAGGCTGCCGCGCGGACGGCTGCGCGGGCCGGGGTCCTCGACCCGAAGCGGCGCCGGCATGGCGCCCGGGTCATACCGGCTGGCGTAGGGCTCTGGCACGTCCCACGGCTCGTGCGGACCGCTGAAGCTCACCCAGCAGAACCACGGCCGGTCCCCGGAGTAGGTGCGCAAGTGAGTCGCCGCCTGCCGGCCGACGTAGACGTCCGGGTACAGATCGAGCGGCAGCGGCGAGGGGCGGGCCACCCACGGGACGTCCCGCAGCCGGCCCTTGATGTCGCGGCGGTAGACGTCGTACAGCCCGGCCTGCTCCCACAGGTCGGTCAGGTTGGACCGGCAGCGGACGCTGGCCCGCGGGCCGGCGATCTCGTCGACGTGCTCGAGCCCGTAGGCGTGCATGAGAGGTTCGCGGTCCCGCAGGTCTCCCTTGTGCGGGTGCAGGTGCGTCTTGCCGAAGACGCTGGTGGCGTAGCCCGCCTCCTGCACCGCGCGCATCCAGGTCGGCGCGGAGGCCGGCAGGGTGTAGCGCCGGTTGCCCCACACACCGTGGTTGTGTGGGTACCGGCCCAACGACAGGCTCACCCGGGCCGGGATGCAGAGCGGGGAGTTCGTGTAGGCCTGGCGGAACAGCACGCCTTCAGCCGCGATCCGGTCCATGTGCGGCGTGCGCACCCAGTCGCTGACGCAGCCCAGCGCGTCCCAGCGCTGCTGGTCGGTCATGACCAGCAGGATGTTGGGCTGCTCGCCGGGGTCCCGCGAGGCGGTCCGGCTGCGGGCCAGCCTGCGCAGCCGCCCGCCGGCCCGCCGGACGGCTCCCCCGCCTGCTCCCACGCCTCGAACCTAGACCTCAGGCCTCCATGTCGTCCGCGACGGCGCGCAGCACGGCGGCCGTCTTGCGGGCCACCGACTTGTCCGGGTAGCGGCCCCGGCGCAGGCCGTTGCCGATCCCGTCGAGGAGCTTGATCAGGTCCTCGACGATGACGGCCATGTCGTCCACGGGCTTGCGGGTGCTGCCCGAGACCGACGGCAGCGGGTCCAGGACGGTCACCGTGAGCGCCTGCTCGCCGCGCTTGCCGTCGACGATGCCGAACTCCACCCGGCTGCCGGGCTTGAGGGCCGGCACGCCGGCGGGCAGCGCGGAGGAGTGCACGAAGACATCGCCGCCGTCGTCGCGGGACAGGAAGCCGAAGCCCTTCTCGGCGTCGTACCACTTCACCTTGCCGGTCGGCACGGGGAACCTCTTGCTCGTCGTAGGGGGTGGGGTCGCGCCGGCCGTACGTGGGGACGCGGCCGTCCAGGATATCCCGGTCTGCGCACCGCTGCGCCGGAGTTGTTTCGGGGACAACGTCGCTCACGCCTCAGCGGTAGTGCTCGGGGTCGGGCAGCAGCTCGTTCATCGCCCCCGATCGGAAACCGCGGGGGTCGACCTCGACGTCCTCGAACCCGGCGGCCCGGACCGCGTCGAGGACAGCGGCGGTCGACTCGGCAACGGGCACCGCCGAGATGTCGACCTCCAGCCGAGCAGTGTCCCCCAGGTCGCGGACCCGCAGGTTCTCGACCGCGACACCGGCAGCGGCCAGCGCCGCCCGCGCACCAGCCTCGGCGCGTTCGACCCGGGCCAGCCGCGACGGGCTGATCTCGATCCCGAAGGCGACCCTGCTGGACAGGCAGGCGGCGGCCGGCTTGTCCCACGTCGGCAGGCCCCACCGGCGGCTGGCCGCTCGCACCTGGTCCTTGGTGAGACCCGCGTCCAGCAGCGGGGTGACCGCGGCCCGCTCCGCGGCCGCCCGGATCCCGGGACGGAAGCCGGCAACGGCGTCGTCGGCGTTGGTGCCGGTCGCCACGTGGGCCAGCCCGAGCTCATGGGCCAGCGGGCCGAGAACGTCGAGCAGCTCGGCCTTGCAGAAGTAGCAGCGGTCCCCGGCGTTGGCCCGGTAGCCGTCGCGGTCCATCTCACGTGTCGCCGGGCGCAGGTGCCGCACGCCCAGCCCGTCGCAGAAAGGCCCGGCTGCGTCGAGCTCCGCCCCGGGCAGGCTGGAGCTGACCGCGGTGGCCGCCGCGACGGCGTCCGCGCCCAGCGTGCGCACCGCGGCCGCGAGCAGCAGGGCCGAGTCGGCACCGCCGGAGAAGGCCACCAGGACCGAGCCCAGCTCCCGCAGCCGTACCTCGAGGGCCGCGAGCCGCAGGTCGAGGACGTGCCCGTCGAGCCAGGCGGCGAAGCCGTGCAGGTCCTCGAGCACGACATCGGCTCCCGCGTCCCGAAGCTCGTCGGCCGGCACCGGTCCGGACGCCACCCCGACGCTGATCGCACCGGCCACCCGCGCGCCCGCGACGTCGGCCACGTGGTCGCCGACGTAGACCGTGGCGCCGTGCTCCCGCAGCGCCGCGCCCTTCGCCGGGCCCCATCGCCAGCCGACCACCTCGTCGGCAGCGATGCCGAGGTGCTCCAGGTGCAGGCGGGCGTTCGGCTCGTACTTGGCCGTCACGACGACGACCCGCCCGCCGAGCCGGTGCACGGCGTCGACCGCCTCTCGGGCGCCGGGCAGCATCCCGGTCGGCCTGATCGCCAGATCGGGGTAGAGCGCCCGGAAGCGGTCGGCCATCGGCGCGACCTGCTCCGCGGGGAACCAGCGCGCGAGCTCCTCGTCCAGCGGCGGTCCCAACCGGCCGACGGCGGCGGCGCTGTCGATGTGCACACCCGTCTCGGCCGAGAGAACGTCCAGCGCCGCGGCGATTCCCGGCCGGGAGTCGATCAGCGTCATGTCGAGGTCGAACCCGACGACCAGCTGCGGGAGGGGCTGCACCCGCCCAGCGTAGGTGGGGCTCAGGCCGGCGGGGTCCGCTCGGTCCGCTCGGCCGGACGCACGTCCACGGTGTCGGGCGCACCCTCGTCCTGCGGGGAGCCGGACCCGTCGTCCAGGAGCACGCCGAACAGGGCGCGGTAGTGGACGAACGCGACGCGCAGCGACTCGGTGTCCGCGGTGTCGCTGCTCGACCCCACGCTGTGCGCCGCGCGGTAGTGCTGCACGACCTGGGGGTGGTCGGCGGCGAGCATGTCGGCGCGGGTCTCGAAGTCGTCCACCGGGTAGCCGCGGTCGCGCATCACGGCCTGGACCAGGCGGTCCGCGTCCCGGGTGGCGGCAGCCGGCTCGTCCACGAAGGCCGACTGCACCCCTGTCCACTGCGCCGCGTAGCGCTCGCGCTCGGCCGGCTCGAGTGCGCGGACGTCGGCGGTGTCCCGGCGGTAGGCAGCGTCCGCGAGCCGGCGCTCCGCGGACCTGCGGTCCCCGTGCTCCTCGACCGTCCGGTCGTACTCCGGCCCGAAGCGCTCCTGCAGGCTCTCGCGCCGCCTGGCCTGGCGGGCGCGCATGACGAGCGCTGCCGCCGCGACGGCGAGGACGACGAGGACCAGCACGACGACGAGGGTGACGGTGTCCATGGGCAGCCTTCCGGTCGGAGCAGTCCGACCTGCCACCTACCCGGCACCGGGCCCCTCATGCTCCCCGACCCCGAGCAGGCGGAGCGACCGGCCGCCGCGGCGTACCGTGGTGCGGATGTCCATCTCCGGGTCACGTGGCCTCCCGACGCTGGCGTCGGAGCTGCGGACCCGTGACGACGACGCCCTGGCGGCGCTGCTCCGCGCCCGGCCCGACCTGCTCTCCCCGGTCCCGTCCGACATCTCGTCTCTCGCCGCCCGGGCCACCACCCGGCCGTCGGTCCAGCGCGCGCTCGACCAGCTCGACCGGTTCACCCTGCAGGTGCTGGAGGTCCTCGCGGTCCTGCCCGAGCCGGGGACCGACACGGCTGTGCAGGCAGCGCTCGGTGCCGAGCCCGGCCGCCCCCTGGCCGAGCTGCACCGACAGGCCCTCGTCTACCGGACCGAGGACGGCGGGCTCCTGGTCCCGCGGGCGGTCCTCGACGCCGTCGGCCAGCCGGCCGGGCTCGGGCCGGCGGCCGAGCACGCTCTGCAGACGTACGGTCCGCGGCGCCTGTCGCGCCTCGCGAGCGACCTGGGTCTGGAACCGCACGGCGACCCGATACGCACCACCCGGTCCGTCGTCGACCTGCTCCTCGACCCCGTCCGGCTGGCCGCCCTGCTCGCGCAGGCCGCACCGGCCGCGCGGCAGGCCCTGGAGACGATGACGTGGGGACCGCCGACGGGCCGGGTGGAGAACGCGCACCGCGACGTCGACGCGGACACCGCGGCCACCCCGGTGGAGTGGCTGCTCGCGCACGGCCTGCTGGTCGCCACCGACCCGCGCACGGTCGTCCTTCCGCGCGAGGTCGCGCTGCACCTACGTGGCGGACGTGTGCACCGTGCGGTGCACCCGAACCTGCCGGGCCACGAGACCACCCCCGTCGACACCGCCCGCGTCGACCGGACGGCGGCCGGTGCGGCGGCGACCCTCCTCCGTCAGGTGGAGGACCTGCTCGAGCTGTGGTCGGCCGGTCCGCCGCGGGTGCTGCGCGCAGGTGGGCTCGGCATCCGTGACCGCAGCCGGACCGCGGCCGCGCTCGACGTCGACGAGCCGACCATGACGCTGCTCGTCGAGACGGCTCATGCGGCCGGCCTGCTGGCGGCCGGCGACGACGACGTGGACGAGGTGTGGCTGCCGACCGCCGCGTACGACGACTGGCTCGACGCGCCGCCGGGGCTGCGCTGGCTCGTGCTCGTCGAGGCGTGGCGCGACTCCACGCGAGCGGCCGGGCTGGCCGGCGGCAAGGACCAGCGTGGCCGCACCCTTGCCCCCCTCGGACCGGACCTGGACCGCACGCTGGCGCCGGTCGTGCGGCGCGCCGTCCTCGGCGACCTGTCCGGCGTGCCGGACGGCCGCGAGACGACCGTCGCGTCGGTGACCGAGCGGCTGCGCTGGGCCGCGCCGCGCCGCGGCGGCCGGCTGCAGGACGAGCTGGTCGAGTGGACCGTTCGCGAGGCGGGGGTGCTGGGCCTTGCTGCCGGGGCGGCCCTCGCGACGCATGCCCGCCGCCTGGTCGCCGGCGACCGCGACGGTGCGGTGGACGCCTTGAGCGGGTTGCTGCCGCCTCTGCTGGACCACGTGCTGCTGCAGGCCGATCTCACCGCCGTCGCCCCCGGGCCGCTCGAGGGCGGGCTGGCCAGGCAGCTGCGGCTGGCGGCTGACGTCGAGTCGACCGGTGGGGCGACCGTCTACCGGTTCTCGGCGACCAGCATCCGGCGCGCGTTCGATGCCGGCTGGACGGCGAGCGACCTGCTCGCGCTCCTGGGCCGTCACTCCCGGACGCCGGTGCCACAGCCGCTGACCTACCTTGTCGAGGACGTCGCCCGGCGGCACGGCCGGGTGCGGGTCGGTGCCGCGGCGGCGTTCGTCCGCTGCGACGACCAGGCCACCCTCGACGAGCTGCTCTCCGACCGCCGCGCCGCGCCGCTGCGCCTGCGGCGGCTGTCGTCGACCGTGCTGGCTGCCCAGTCGCCGCCCGACATGGTGCTGGCCCGGCTGCGCGAGATGGGGTACGCGCCGGCCGCCGAGGGCGTCGACGGCGACCTCGTCCTGCGCCGCCCGGAGTCGCGCCGGGCACCGTCGCGCCGGCCGTCGACGCGGGCCGTGCCGACCAGCCCGCAGCCGGTACCGGCCCTTCTGCAGGCCGCCGTCCGGGCCCTTCGCGCCGGCGACCGCGCGGCGTCGGTGACCGTCAGCCGGCCGACAGCCGACATCCTGGCGATGCTTTCCCAGGCGGCGGCCGCCGGCGAGTCGCTGTGGATCGGCTACGTGGACGCCGAGGGGCGGGGCAGCCAGCGGGTGATCGAGCCGGTGGCGGTCGAGGGTGGGCACGTCAGCGCGTACGACCACCTCCGCGGCGCCACGCGCTCGTTCGCCGTGCACCGCATCACCGGGGTGTCCGCGGTCGACGACCAGCCGGTTCCCTGACCCGGATCCAGGCGATGTCGGCGACCCCTGGTTTGGGCCGGGCCTCGTCGCGGTAGTTCTCAGCCCTACCGGTGGGACGAGCAGACGGGGACCGGACTGAGGAGGTCCACGAATGCGCCAGCTGCGGGTAACGCGCCGCGCGCCACACCGGCCCACCGCCGCGGAGGCGTTCGACGAGCGGCCCCTGGTCCGCTCCACCCACCGGAGCGCCGACGACCCCGTGATCGCCACGCTCGAGCGCATCGACGAGGCAGTCACCGAGGCCTGAAAGGGCTCAGCCCCGGTCGGCGACCGACCCGCGCGGCCTGGCCAGCCACCGGTCGTTGACCGCGAGGAACCGGGTCCGCAGTCGCATCCCCGTCAAGCTCAGGTAGGTGCGGGCGAGCGCCGCAGGCGACGCGTGGCCGGAACCGTCGACCGGGTAGCCCAGGCTGCGCAGCCGCGTCCCGGCCACGCTCTCGACCAGCCCCACCTCGGCCGGGGTGAGGACCCCGGCGTAGGTGCCCACCCGACCGGGGCCGACGGGCGCCCGGGTGTGCCGGTGCCAGCCGTCGCGCTGGTTCGCCGGCAACCGCTCGGCGGCGACGTGCGGCTGCAGCATCGCGTCCTCGAAGTCCTCGCCGAGGAAGGAGCAGAGCCGTTCGAGCTCCTGCCGGGGAGCCGCCACCAGGTCCTCGTAGCGCAGTTCGAGGAAGGCGTCCGGGGGCAGTCGCCGGGCCGCACGCCGGGCCCAGTCGACCGAGAGCACCCAGGTCGCCGTCGCGCCGGTCGTGCCGTGCGTCCACCAGGGGACCTGCTTGAGCGAGGCGACGCAGTCGCGCCCGTCACGCACCAGGTGGATGAACTGCGCGTCCGGCCACAGCTCGCGCAGCAGGTCGACGTTGCGGAAGTAGCTCGGCTGCTTGTCGCCCCACCGGGCCTTGCCGTGGCTCTTCGCATACGTCCGGTAGACCGCGCCGATCGCGGACCCCATGGTCGGCGGGGCCTGCACGACGGCCCTCTTCACCTGCTGGCGGTCCAGTCCCAGGTGTCCGAACTTGGTGCCCCTCCGCCGGACCAGTGTGCGGGCCAGCCGCCGGCGGTTGCGCTTCTCGGTGAGGTCACCGACGCTCCGGCGCCGTCGGAAGACCTGGACGAGGAAGCGGGTCTCGGGCGGGATGGCGATGCGGGAGTGCGACGAGAGCATCAGCGTGAGCAGGGTGGTGCCCGATCGCGGGCACCCGATGATGAACACCGGCCGGTTCGTGGGCATCGGGCGTACACGGTAGCCAGGCCCCCACTACCGTTCACACCTGCCATGAACCGGTCGAGGAGTCGCGCAGCGCCTCCGGCCCGGCGCGACCTGCTCGTCGCGGCGGCGGTCACCGTGCTGGAGCTGACCGGGCTGCGCACCGGCCCGCCGGTCCCGGAGCCGTCGGCCGGGGTGGCGGTGCTCGGGCTGGTGCTCTCGGTCGCGCAGGGCGTCCCGCTCGCCTGGCGCCGGCTGCACCCGTGGCCGGTGCTGATGGTGGTGACCGCTGCCTTCGTCGCGCACGCCCTGGTCGTCGCGCCGGTCCCGCCGTACGGCGGCTGGGTCGCACTGGCCGCCCTCGCCGTGGCGCGGGACGCGCGAGCGACCGCCCTCGCCACCGGCGGCCTGGTCGCCGCGATCGCGCTGGCCTACCTGCCGTCGGCGCTGACGGCCGAGGACGTGGCCCTGCCGGCCGTCGTCACGGTGGCGGTCGCGGTCACCGGCCAGCTGGTCCGCGAGCGGCGAGCCCGGTCGGCGGCCCTCGCGGAGCGGGTGGCCGCCGAGGAGCGGCTGCGGATCGCGCGCGACCTCCACGACGTCCTCGGCCACAGCCTCAGCGGCATCGCGGTCCAGTCGAGCACCGGCCGGCTCGCGCTCGACGCCGGTCAGCAAGGGGCCGCGCACGACGCGCTGACCGCCATCGAGGAGGCGAGCCGTGCTTCGATGCGCGAGGTCCGCGAGGTGCTGGGCGCCCTCCGCGACGCGGCCGCCCCACGCCTGGAGGAGGTCGGCGACCTGGTGCGCAGCGCGTCCCACGCCGGCGTCCGGGTCACGCTGCGCCGCCACGGTGACCTGCTCGACCTGCCGGGGGCGGTCAGCCGGGTCGCGTACCGCGTGGTCCAGGAGTGCCTCACCAACGTCGCGCGGCACGCGGGTCCCTGCCGGGCCGAGGTGACGGTCCGGCGGGTGCCCGGTCGCCTGGAGGTCGAGGTGACCGACGACGGGCAGGGCGCTGGCGTGACAGGCTCGCCCGGTCATGGCCTGGTGGGCATGCAGGAACGGGTCAGCGCCGCGGGTGGCGAGATGTCGGCCGGTCCGCAGACAGGCGGCGGCTGGCGGGTGCGGGTCGAGCTCCCGGTGAGGGAGGGCACGTGACGATCAGGGTGGCGGTCGCCGACGACCAGGCGCTGGTCCGCGACGGGCTACGGGTCCAGCTGGGGCTGGTGGACGACCTCGAGGTGGTGGGCGAGGCCTCGACCGGCACGCAGGCCGTGGCGCTGGCCCGCCGGACCGTGCCCGACGTCCTGCTGATGGACGTGCGGATGCCCGAGATGGACGGCATCGAGGCCACCCGGCGCATCTGCTCGGACCCCGAGACCGCCACGGTCAAGGTCGTCGTCCTCACCACCTTCGACGAGGACGAGAACGTGTATGCCGCCGTCCGCGCCGGCGCGAGCGGCTTCCTGCTCAAGGACGTGACACCGGCCGTGCTGCACGACGCGATCAGGTCTTGCGCTGCCGGCGATGCGGTGATCGCCCCGGCGGTCACCCGGCGGCTGCTGGCCGAGCTCGCCCGACGACCAGTGGCGGGTGAGGCAGGTGCCCGGCTCGCCGAGCTCACGCCACGGGAGACTGAGGTACTGGTGCTGGTCGCGGAGGGCCTGTCCAACGCCGAGATCTCCGGCCGGCTCTTCCTCAGCCCGGCCACCACCAAGACGCACGTCAGCCGGATCCTGACCAAGCTCGGTGCACGCGACCGGGCGCAGCTGGTCGCGTTCGCCTACGAGACCGGCCTGGT
>DASVED010000110.1:0-7158 GCA_036380775.1 Actinomycetes bacterium | reverse complement strand
GACTCACGCCAGCTCATGACTCGGCATCCATCTCGAAGAGCGCCGTGGTGATGCTGACGTGCAGCGTCCCGTCCTCCCGGGGCGGTCGGGCGCCACGGTGCAGGGCCATGACGGCCTGCACGACCTGGCCGATCGCAGCGTCCCAGTCCTCGGGTCGGACCCACAGCTCCGCGTCGCTGCTCGCGCCCTTGGTGCCCAGTGACCGACGGGTCGCCGCCCGACGGACCAGCTCGGCGGCGACGGCCTGGTAGTACAGGGCGGCCTCCCCGGCGTCCGATGCGGTGTCGGCAGGGGCGTCGAGGTCGTAGCGGTAGCGCTTGGCCCGTCCACCGCGCACCGACTCCTCGCCCGCCGGCACCAGGAGGCCGACCGCCAGCAGCTGGCGCAGGTGGTAGCTGGCGTTGGCGTGCGTGATGTCCAGCTCGCGGGCGACCTCCGCCGCCGACATCGCGGTGCCGGTCAGCAGCGACAGCATCCGCAGGCGCAGCGGGTGGGCCATCGCGCGCAGAGACGTCACGGTGGCGGGGTCAGCAACTCCCGAAGACATGTTGGGGAGTCTGTACCTGCGTACCCATGACTGTCAAACACTTCTTGGGCAGTCCGCTCCGGACGCCCCCACGACGACCCCTTCCCCCACCACCCCCCGGCTGGGCGACGTTGCACACCAACACGCCGGGCGACACGCCGATGCCGGCGCGCGTAACGTCGCCGAACTCGGGCTAGGGCTCAGGGCACGGGATCAGGGCTCAGGCCTCGGGGCCGGCCGAGCTGACGCTGGGCGAGGGCCAGCACGGCAGGGCCGAGCAGTACGGCGGCGAGGTCGAACCAGCCGTAACCGCCCGCGGCCCCCGAGGGCGGGTTGCCGATCGTCACCAGGCCGGTCGGGTCGTGGGTCTGCCACTCCCAGGTGCCCAGCCAGGTCCCCAGCAGCTCGAGGTAGGTCACCACCACGAAGGCACCGACGTAGAGCGGACGGGACCGGCCCCAGGCCAGGAACCCGACCAGGCAGAGGTACCAGAACGCACCCAGCGCGTCGGGCCGGTCCGCGAGAAACAGTCCCCATCCCGCGTAGAGCCCGCCGATGACGACGGTCCAGGCCACCAGACCGGGGAGCCGGCTGCGCACCCAGGCGCTGCGGCCCATCGCGAGGGCGCACAGGTAGACCAGACCGTGGCCAGGCGGGACGAAGGACGGGACGTTGTCGAGCCGGTAGACGTAGACCTCGAGCAGCGGCGAGAAGGTGTACTCCACGGCCGTCGCGAAGACGACGACCACGGCGACCTGGGCCCGGACCAACACCGTCTCGCGCCGCAGCAGGGCGAGCAGGAGCAACCAGGTCCCCAGGCCCAGCAGCCGTTGCCACCAGATGCCCGCTCCCCGGTCGAGCAGCAGCACGAGGGGCACCCAGGTCATCGTCACGACCACGGGTGGGTCGAGGCGGCCCAGCAGGCCGACGGCCCGTGCCGGAGCGGCGGGAACGACGGGTCGGCTCACCACCTCCGCGCTCACCGCAGCGAGTATGTCAGGGCGACATCGGTCCCGGCGGTGGTGCTGCGATGCGACGGCCCGTGGGCGCGGGTGCTTGTGGGCACACGCTCACCGCGAGCAGGATGGGCACATCGGTCCCGGTCTCAGGAGGCGCTCACCCATGCAGGTCCGCGACGGCATGAGCACCGAGGTCTTGACGGTCGGACCGGACCACACCCTGCGAGCCGCCAGCCGGGCGATGGCCACCCGGCGGGTCGGAGCGGCCGTCGTGCACGACCCGGACGGTGAGGGCGCCGGCATCCTCACCGAGCGCGACGTGCTGGCCTCGGTGGGGATGGGCCAGGACCCGGACACCGAGCGGGTCCGCGACCACCTGACGGACGACCTGGTCTACGCGGCGCCGTCCTGGACGCTCGAGCAGGCCGCCGACGCGATGATGCGCGGCGGCTTCCGGCACCTGGTGGTGCTCGACAAGGGTGAGGTCGCCGGCATCCTGTCGGTCCGGGACATCGTGCGCTGCTGGGCGCGCGAGCGGGCGGCGGACGACGAGCTCGTCGGCTGACGGCGGGCACACAGCCGCCAAGCATCATCCGCCGGCAGCGCCCTCGGGATCGCCCTGCCGGACCTTGAGTGCCTCGCCGTCCTTGCGGGACTCGCGCCCGGCGTCGTCCTTGCCCTCTTGGGGCTCCCGCTCCTTGGCGCGCAGGATGATCGCTGCGGCGGCCAGCACCAGGACGAGGACGCCGAGCACGCCCACCTCGATGATCGAGTGCATGAACTTGTCGTCCTTGCCCACGTAGTCGGCTGCCTTGACCGACAGCACGATGATCTCCTTGATCGAGGCGATGATCCCGACGATCAAGAATGGCTCGGCCACCACCTCGCGCTTGCCGAGGATGACCCTGACCGCGAAGAGCAGCTCGACGACGATGAACACCAGGAGAAGCCGGTCGAGAACCTCGATCACCACGTCACTGGCGCCGGTGTCGCCGAGCTCGGTCAGGCCGCGGAGCGCGGAGACCAGGAGGGCGAAGGCGGCGATGGCCAGGACCGCGGCGATGCCCACGTAGATGACGTCCTCCGTGATCGCGAGCAACGCGTTGCCGATGCGGACGTAGCGCGGGGGACCATCCTCGTCATCGCGGTCGCGTCGTCGCGCGGGAACCTCGCCTGTCGGTTGGCCGGCCACCGGGACGCCGTCAGGCGACGTGGCTCGTCGGGTGGAATGCGATCACCGGCTGGGCGTCCGCGAAGCCGACGATCACCGCCTCCCCGCACTGCACGCACGCCCAGTCGGGGCAGTCGAGTCCGTGACCGTCGACGCAGGAAGGCTGCTCGAAGGCGACGTCGTCCCGGCAGGTGGAGCACCACCGCACGACAGCGAATGTGGTCATGCTCCGACGGTGCCACGGGGGCTGGACACAACCCGGGATGCGCGGCGGCGTGTCGGGCGCAATGTCGACAATCCGACCCGCCCCTGGCGGTACCGGCCCCGCACAGCGATCATGTCCCCATGCCACAGAGCGTCTGGAAGGGAGCCATCTCCTTCGGCCTGGTCTCGATCCCGGTCCGGCTGTTCTCCGCGACCGAGGAGAAGGACATCTCCTTCCGCCAGGTCCACCGGGAGGACGGCGGGCGGATCCGCTACAAGAGGACCTGCTCGGTCGACGGCGAAGAGGTCCCCTACAGCGACATCGCCAAGGGCTACGAGCTGCCCGACGGCGAGATGGTCGTGCTCGACGACGAGGACTTCGCCAACCTTCCGATCTCCAGCTCGCGTGCCGTCGAGGTCCTCAGCTTCGTCCCCGCCGATCAGATCGACGCGGTGCAGCTGGGCAAGCCCTATTACTGCGACCCCACCGGCGACGCCAAGCCGTACGTCCTGCTGCGCGACGCGCTGGAGAACGCCGAGCGGGTGGCCGTCGTCAAGGTGGCGCTCCGCCAGCGCGAGCGGCTCGCGATGCTGCGGCCCCGCGAGGGCGCGCTGGTCCTGCAGACCCTGCTGTGGCCGGACGAGGTGCGTGAGCTGAAGCTCGACTTCCTCGACGACGACGTGACCGTACGCCCGCAGGAGCTCGCCATGGCGGAGTCCTACATCTCGGCGCTGTCCGGCGACTTCGAGCCCGGTGAGTTCTCCGACAACTACCGACAGGCCCTCGAGCAGGTCATCGAGGCCAAGGTCGCCGGCCACGAGGTGAAGGCTCCCGACGAGCTGCCACGGTCGAGCGGGCAGGTCGTCGACCTGATGGATGCGCTCCGCCGCAGCGTGGCCGAGGCCAAGTCCCGCCGCGGGGAAGGCACCGGCGACTCGACTGGCGACTCGGCCACCACCGCGCCGGCCAGGGCGTCGACCAAGAAGGCTGCGGCCAAGAAGGCAGCCAAGACGTCGAAACCTGCGGCCAAGAAGGCAGCAACGACCAAGAAGGCGGCTAAGAAGGCGGCGGCCAAGAAGAGCGCCTCCCGGCGTACGGCCTAGCGGATCCAGGCGATGACCGACGAGTTCGACTTCAGCGATCTGCGAGCCCTCTTCGTCAACTGCACCCTCAAGCGGTCGCCCGAGACGTCGAACACCGCGGGCCTCGCAGCGAACAGCATCCAGATCATGCGAGCCCACGGCGTGCACGTCGATGACGTCCGGGCCGTCGACCACGACCTCGCACCAGGGGTGCAGCCCGACATGCGCGGTCACGGGTTCGACGCCGACGACTGGCCCGCGATCTACGAGACGGTCAAGGCGGCCGACATCCTGGTGATCGCGACGCCGATCTGGCTCGGCGACAAGAGCAGCGTGTGCACGCGCGTCATCGAGCGCCTCTACGCCAACTCCGGCGAGCTCAACGATCAGGGGCAGTACGCCTACTACGGCAAGGTCGGAGGCGTGATCGTCACCGGCAACGAGGACGGCATCAAGCACGTCGCGATGAACGTCCTCTATTCGCTGCAGCACCTCGGCTGCACCATCCCACCGCAGGCCGACGCCGGCTGGATCGGCGAGGCCGGCCCGGGACCGAGCTACCTGGACGAAGGCTCAGGCGGTCCGCAGAACGAGTTCACCCGGCGCAACACCACTTTCATGACGTGGAACCTGATGCACCTGGCGCGGATGCTCAAGCATGCGGGCGGAGTCCCGGCGCACGGCAACCAGCGCACCGCGTGGGACGCCGGCGCAAGGTTCGACCACCCGAACCCGGAGTACCGCTGAGCGCGCTCGGAATGCCTCGGCTCCCCCGCTTGCTGTGATCGCCGATGAGTGAGGCAGCGGAGCTCCTTGCCCTGATCGTCGCCGTCGCCGTCGTCGCGGCGGCGGCGAGGCGTCTGGGGCTGTCCGCACCCCTCGTGCTGGTGATCACCGGGGTGCTCGCGTCCTTCGTACCCGGCGTCCCCGAGTACCGGCTCGAGCCGGAGGTCGTGCTGATCGGGTTCCTGCCGCCGCTGCTCTACGCCGCCGCACTGCGGACCTCGCTCGTCGACATCAAGGCCAACCGTCAGGCGATAGGAATCCTCGCCGTCGGCGCGGTCATCTTCACTGCAGTGCTCGTCGGTCTGGTCGTCACGGCCATCGTGCCCGGCGTCCCGCTGATCGCCGGCTTCGCTCTCGGCGCTGTCGTGGCGCCGCCCGACGCGGTCGCCGCGACGACGATCGCGCGCCGGGTCGGCATGCCCCGACGGATCGTGTCGATCCTCGAGGGCGAGAGCCTGCTCAATGACGCCACCGCCCTGGTGGCGCTGCGCACTGCTGCGGTCGCGATCGCCACCACCGCCACCGTCACCGTCTGGACCGTCCTCGGGGACTTCGCCCTGGCGGCCGGTGGCGGTGTGCTCGTGGGCGTCCTGGTGGCGGTGGTCCTCGGCGCGGCGAGGAAGCGCGTGCAGGACCCGGTCCTGGACACGACGCTGTCCCTGGTGGCGCCCTTCCTCGCGTACCTCCCGGCCGAGGCCATCCACGCGAGTGGCGTGCTCGCCGTCGTGGTGACCGGGCTGCTGCTCGGCCACAAGTCGCCGGCGCTGCAGTCGGCGGCGTCGCGACTGTCCGAGCAGACCAACTGGGCCACCGTGCAGTTCGTTCTCGAGAACGCGGTCTTCCTGCTGATCGGGCTGCAGGTCGCGCAGGTGGTGCGCGCCGCGCAGGACGACGAGTTCTCGACCACCGAGCTCACGGTCATCTGCCTCGCCGTTCTCGTCGCGACGATCGCCGTGCGCATCGTCTGGGTGTTCGGAGCCACGGCCATCTACAAGTTCGGGACGCGTCGCATGCGCGAGAAGGCGTGGGACTGGGGCCACGCCGCCCTCGTGTCGTGGGCAGGCATGCGCGGCGTCGTCACGCTCGCGGCGGCGCTGGTGCTGCCGGAGGAGACGCCGCACCGCGACGTCCTGGTCCTCGCCGCGTTCGCCGTCGTCGGCGGCACGCTCCTGGTGCACGGCACGACGCTTCCGTGGCTCGTACGTCGCCTGGGGATGCCCGGCCCGGATCCCGCCGAGGACGCCCTGGAAGAGGCAGCGCTGCTGTCCCGCGCCACCCGGGCCGGGCTCGCCCGGCTGGAGGAGCTGCGCAGCGAGACCGACGACCAGAGCGTCATCGACCGGTTGGAGGGGCGGACCCGGTCCCGGGCCGACGCCGCCTGGGAGCGGCTCGGGGCCGCCAGCGACTCCGAGACGCCGAGCGAGACCTACCGAAGGCTCCGCCAGGAGATGCTCGACGCCGAGCGGGCCGTGGTGCTGGAGGCCCGCGCCAGCGGCAAGGTGGACGACGAGATCCTGCGCGACGTCATGACCCTCCTCGACTCCGAGGAGTCCCTGCTGGACCGGCTTGCCAACAAGGGCGACGAGGTCGAGCGTGAGCTCGTGTCGCGCAACGAACGGGTCGAGGCCTGCGAGCACCTCAGGGAGGCATCGAGCGGCGTCCGGCCCACAAGTCCCGAGGGCTGCGAGGAGTGCCTGCGGGACGGGACCGAGTGGGTGCACCTGCGGCTCTGCCTCGGCTGCGGCCACGTGGGGTGCTGCGACTCCTCACCCCAGCGGCACGCCACGCGTCACTTCGAGGGGACGGCGCACCCGGTGATCCGCAGCTTCGAGCAGGGTGAGGCCTGGCGCTGGTGCTACGTCGACGACCGCCTCGGCTGAGGGGAGCCGGCGGGTGGGTCGTCGAGTGCGAGATCACGGCGGGTCCTCTCGTGGTGGTGGGTCAGAACGGCAGCGCGCGGCCGGTCGGCGTGCGCAGGTCCAGGGGAGCCGGCGCGGGCCTGGTGATCCGCTTCCTGATCTGCTGCTGGCGCATGGCCTGTGCTCCTCTCTGAGTTCCTTGCGAGAAGCATCGGGCCAGGCGGCTGTGCGGTCGTCGGTCTGGCGGCCGGTCTTGCGTCGGTCCTGCGCCCGACTCTCACGTCATCCTCGAGAACGACGTCGCCTCAGCGGCCGTCGACGACCCGACGCCGCTCCTCGGAGTCCATGGGAAGCGGTCTACCCCTCCGGGTGCACGGTCAGGCGTGCAGGTTGTCGCCGGCGTCGCGCAGCACGCCGCGCAGCCCGGCGCGGTTCGACGCGCCGGTCCTGGCGAGCAGACGGGCGACGTGGTGGTCCACCGTGCGCGGCGAGAGGACGAGCCGCTGCGCCACCTCGGCGTTGGTGAGGCCGTCGGCGACGAGCACCAGAACATCCATCTCGCGCGAGGTC
>DASVED010000109.1:0-7274 GCA_036380775.1 Actinomycetes bacterium | reverse complement strand
GTCCGGCGGGTCGTCGAGCACCCGCTGCAGGCCGCGCATGCCGGCCGGCTCCGAGGACACGGCGTGGCCGCGGTCGGTCAGCGCCCTGGTCAGCGCCATCCGGATCCGCGGGTCGTCCTCGATCAGGAGCAGCACGGCCACACCGCCGACGGTAGTGCCCCCGGCATGCGCGGTGCGGCAGGCGAGCCAGCGATGTCGCGGCGTTAGGCACCGGTTAACTCGCGGGCCGCCAGACTGGCCGGCATGGACCGCCGCCTCGCCCTCGTCGCCGCGTGGGCCCTCTTCGCCGTCGCCTCGGTGGGCGTCGGCTTCGGAGCGGCCGGTCTGGTCGGCGACCCGTTCACCGACGGCGGGGTCACCGCCCCCGCTGCCGGCGGATCCGGCGACGGCCCTGGTACGTCGACGCCCACGTCACCCACCCCGAGCGACTCGTCCACCCCGAGCGACTCGCCCAGCTCGACCACCTCGACGGTGGCCGACGTGCAGCGCAGCGTCACGACCCGCGGCGGCTTCGTGTCCGGCACCTGCCGGTCCGGCCTGGTGCGGCTCAGCGCGTCGCCGGCCCTCGGCTGGGAGATCGACGACCTCGACGACGAGCCCGAGAGGCGGGCGCGGGTCCGCTTCGAGCGGGTCGACGACGGCGACGGCCGCGTCGAGGTGCAGGCCGGCTGCGTCGACGGGACACCGCGGTTCGTGGTCGAGGACGACAGCTCCGGACCGGGCTCCGACGACGACTGAGGCGCCCAGCAAGCCGGAAGCTGAGCCGAGACCTCACCGTCCCTTAGAGCCGCGTTAGGACAGGTGCGGCCACCGTCGGAGTCGTCACATCCACTCCGACGAGGAGAGTCAGATGCACATGCTTGTACGCGCCGCAGTTGCCGTGGTGGCCGCCCTGCTCGGGCTCGGCGGGTTCGTCGCCGTCCAGGCCTCGACCGGCTCCGACGACCAGCCCGCCAAGCGGGAGGACGGCCTCTCGGTCCTCACCACCGCCGATGACGAGCCCAGTCCGGATGATTCGCCCGACGACTCACCGGACCTGCCCGACGCGGTCGGGTCGGACTCGCCCGACGCGGTGCAGGACGACCTGTCAGGTGCCGTCGGCGACGACCCGTCGACCCGCACGCGCACCCGGACCGGCCGGGACAACACGGCGGGTACCGCGGGCACCGCCGACGTCCAGACAGCCGGCACCAACACCGGCGGCACCAACACCGGCGGCACCAACACCGGCGGCACCAACACCGGCGGCACGAACACCTCGACCGGCGGGTCAGACGACCGCTCCGGGTCGAACTCGGGGCAAGGGTGACCGACAGCTGGGGCCTCGCGGCCGGGGACTCGGTCGTCCCCGGCCGCGTGGTGCACCGGCTGCTGGGGGGCGGCTGGTCCTACGAGGCCTTCCTGGTCTTCGACGAGGGGCTGCACAGCGCCGCGGTGGCGAAGGTGCTGCGCCCGTCCCGGGCCGAGGATCCCGACGCGCTGCGCGCGCTGGCCCGAGAGGCGGCGCTGCTCGACCGGCTGCGGCACCCGGTCGTCGTCCGGTCGTTCGACGCACAGCTCGGCGGCGACCGGCCGCACCTTCTGCTGGAGCACCTCGAGGGGCCGCGCCTGTCCAGCCTGGTCCGGCGGTACGGACCCCTGGCCCCGGAGCAGCTGCTTCCCCTCGCGCTCGAGCTGGCCTCCGCCCTGCACTACCTGCGGCGGCAGCGCCTGGTGCACCTGGACGTGAAGCCGGGCAACGTCATCATGGGCGCGCCGCCCCGCCTGATCGACCTGAGCGTGTCGCGGACGCTCGACGAGGCTGCCGCGCTTCGCCACGTCGTCGGCACCGACGGTTTTCTCGCACCGGAGCAGGCGCAGCCCCACGGTGGCGCGGTCGGTCCGGCCGCGGACGTCTACGGGCTCGGCGCGACGCTGTTCTACGCGAGCACCGGGCGGGCGCCCGCTGCCGGCGAGCTGCCGGACGGCGGGCCGTGGGCGGTCGCCGAGCTGGTGCTGTCCTGCCTCGCGCCGCGACCCGGCGACCGGCCGACGCCGGCCGAGGTGGCTGCGGCGGTGGAGCCGCTCATCGCGCGGCTGCCGAAACCGGTGCTGGCCGGCTTCCGGCCGCGTCCCGGGCGCTGACGTCCTGGCCAGGCGACGCCGACCTCCGGGCCGGTGCCGCCGCGAGCAGGACGCGCAGAGTCGCGATCCACACCAGGCAGGCGCCGAGGACGTGCGCCGCGACGAGGGCCACCGGGAGGTCGGTGACGTACTGCACGTAGCCGACCAGACCCTGCGCCAGGACGACGCCGAGCAGGACCGCGACCCGGCGGGGGAGCGGTCCCGGTGCGTCGCTGGCCCGCACGGCGACGAGCAGCCCGAGGGTCAGGCCGATGACGAGGAAGACGCCGTCCGCGTGCAGCTGGGTGACCGCCTCCAGGTCGAAGGGCAGTCGGTGTGACGCGTTGCGGTCCCCGGAGTGCGGGCCGGTGCCCGTGACCACGGTGCCCAGCACGAGCGTCGTGGCGACCGCCGCCGTCAGCGCCGCCGCCCCCACGGCCACCTCGCGGCGAACGGACGTGGCGCGGGCGATCCGGCCGACCGCCCTCTCGTACGCGAGCACGGCCACCGCGATCAGGCCCATCGACACCAGGAAGTGCGCCATCACCGTGACCGGGTTGAGACCGGTCAGGACCGTCACGCCGCCGAGCGCGGCCTGGACCGCGATGCCGAGGAAGAGCAGGCCCGCGGGCCGGAGCAGGTCGCGCCGCCCGGCCCGCCAGGCGCTGAGCAGGGCGGCGGCCACTGCCGCCGACAGCACGAACGTCAGCAGCCGGTTCCCGAACTCGATGGCGCCGTGCGCGCCCATCTCCCGGGTGACCACCAGGCTCTGGTCGGTGCACCGCGGGAACGTGGGGCAGCCGAGCCCGGAGGCGGTGAGCCGCACCGCGCCGCCGGTGACGACGATGACGGTGTTCATCACCAGGGCGGCCAGGAATGTCCGGCGCAATACGGCCTCCGTGGGCCGCCACGCGAGCACCCGGGCGAGCATGCGGCCAGCGTACGTGCCTGCTCCGCGGGTCAGGAGCACTCCCGGGGTGGTCACTCCCAGCGGAACGTGCGGGCGGCCAGGACGCCGGCGGCGGCGGCCCAGGCGAGGAGCACGAGCAGGTGCGCCACCGGGAGGCCGGCGCCGTCGGCCAGCACCTCGCGCAGACCCTCGGCCAGCGCGCCGGCGGGCAGCGTCTCGAGCGCCGGCCGGGACGCGTCGGGGAAGCGGTCGAGGGGCACGGCGATGCCGCCGCTGACGAGCAGCAGCAGGTAGACGAGGTTCGCCCCCGCCAGGGTCGCCTCGGCGCGCAGCGTGCCGGCCATCAGCAGGGCCAGGGCGCTGAAGGCTGCCGTGCCGGCCAGGAGCAGGACCACGGCGGCGAGCACCGTGCCCGGCGACCAGGGCGGCGCCCAGCCCATGGCGAGAGCCACCGCGCCGAGCAGGACCACCTGCAGCGTCTCGACGGCGAGGACGGACAGTCCCTTGGCCGCGAGGAGTGCGCTGCGGGAGAGCGGCGAGGCGCCGAGCCTCTTCAGCGCGCCGTACCGACGCTCGAAGCCGGTGCCGATGGCCAGCCCGGTGAACGCCGTGGACAGGACCGCGAGCGCCAGCACGCCGGGCACCAGGAACTCGAGACGTTGCGAGCGGCTGCCGAGGTCCATCAGCTCGACGCTGCCGTAGACGGTCAGGACGAGGACGGGGATCACGATCGTGAGCAGCAGCTGCTCGCCGTTGCGCAGCATCATCCGGACCTCGAGCCCGGTCTGGGCCAGCAGCATGCGGCCCAGGGGAGCGGCGCCCGGCCGGGGGGCGAAGACGGCCGCGCGGGCCGGGGCGGTCATCCGCGCAGCTCCGAGCCGGTGAGCTCGAGGAAGACGTCCTCGAGGGAACGGTGCCCGACCGTCAGGCCCTCCGGCATCACGTCGCGCGCCGCGCACCAGGCGGTGACGTCTGCAAGCAGCTGCGCGTCGACGGTGCCGTGCACGACGTAGCGACCGGGGGCGGACTCCTCGACCCGGGTCGTCGCCGGCAGCGCGGCGGCCAGCGCGGAGACATCCAGGCCCGGCAGTGCCCGGAAGCGCAGGGTCCCGTGGGCGCCGGCGGCGGTGAGCTCCTGGGGGCTGCCGACCGCGACCACCCGGCCGTGGTCGACGACGACCACCCGGTCGGCCAGCCGCTCGGCCTCGTCCATGAAGTGCGTCGTCAGCACCACCGTCACCCCGTCCCGGCGCAGGTCGGCGACCAGGTCCCAGGTCGCGCGGCGGGCCTGCGGGTCCAGGCCGGCGGTCGGCTCGTCGAGGAACACGAGCTCCGGGCGCCCGACGACGGCCAGGGCGAGCGAGAGCCGTTGTTGCTGGCCACCGGACAGTCGCCGGTACGTCGTGCGGGTGACCGCCGTGAGCCCCAGCCGCTCGACGAGCATGCCGACGTCCAGGGGATGGGCGTGCAGCGACGCCATGTGCCGCAGCATCTCCTCGGCCCGCACTCCGGGGTAGACCCCGCCGGACTGCAGCATCACGCCGACCCGGGGTCGAAGCCGGCGGGCGTCGCGCCAGGGGTCGAGGCCGAGCACCCGGACCGTCCCTGAGTCGGGCCGGCGGTAGCCCTCGCAGGTCTCGACGGTCGTCGTCTTGCCAGCGCCGTTGGGGCCGAGGACCGCAGTGATCTCTCCGGCGGGGAACGCCGCGGTGAGGCCGTCGACAGCCACCGTTGCGCCGTACCGCTTGACGAGGTCGGTCACCTCCACCGCAGGGTCGGCGCTCACGCGGCGGAGTCTATGGACTCCCGGACGCCGGCTGGCGGTGCTCGGCCCTCCACGAGCGAGCCCGGTCCACGGCCGTCGCCAGGTCGGCGAGGTGGCAGTCCGCGTCGCCGATGCGTCCGGTCGTCACGACGCCGGCCGAGACCAGGTGCTCGCCGATCCGGTCGAAGTCGTCCTCGTCGAGGTCGACGTCCTCGTAGGTGACCCACTCGCGTCCGCCGTCGGCGGTGAGGACGGCCGCGCCGTGGGTGACGCGCTGCGTGACCTCCGGGACGCGGTACTCCGCCAGGTGCAGCGCGGTGCAGGAGCCGAAGCTTGCCCCCAGGAGCAGGATCCGCGCGCCGAGCCGCTCGAGGGCCGCCAAGGGGGACCGGTCGCCGCACTGGGAGTCGAGGTCGTGGACGGCGACGACCTCCTCCGCCAGCGGGCCGAGCGCCGCGAACGACGTCTGCGGGTGGTTGCTGCGCCGGGCGCCCGGCCAGGTGCGCACGACCTCCGGGACGGCGCCCATGTGCCGGCTCGGGGTGAGCAGGGGGTCGAAGCCCGGGGTCTCGCGACGGATCACCTCCCACCAGCCCTGCGGGACCGGGGGGTGCGCCCAGCCGGCGGGGTCGCTGTTCTCGCTGGTCTGGGTCGGCACCACGAGGGTTCCGGCGTCCCCGACGGTGTCGCGGAGCGCCTGCACGATCGCCAGCGGACCGCCGGGAATCCAGCCCAGGGCCTTGACTGAGCTGTGGACAAGAAGGAGGTCGCCGGGGCGCACGCCGAGCGCCCGCAGCCCCTCGGCCACGTCGCGCCTGGTCAGGATGGTGTCGCTCACCCGGACAGTGTGGCGAGCGGCGGTCCCGGGCTGTGGGGCAGCCCACACAACACTCGGGCCCCGGCGTTTGCGATCGGTCCCGAATAACGCGACACTGGTGTTGTGAAAACCCACCTCGAGGACTCGACCCGCGACCGGGTCGCCCGCACCATCCTCGAGACCGGTCCCTCCACCACCGCCCTGCTGGCCGAGCACCTCGGCCTGACCCCTGCCGCCGTGCGACGTCACCTGGACGCGCTGCTCGCGGAGGGGCTGATCGAGGAGCGCGAGCCGCGGGTCACCGCCACCAGGGGCCGCGGCCGCCCGGCGCGGCTGTTCGCGATGACCGCAGTCGGCCGGGACACCTTCGACCAGGCCTACGACGACCTTGCGGCCAGCGCGCTGCGCTTCGTCGAGGAGCAGGGTGGTCGGCCGGCCGTCGCCGCGTTCGCCCGCCAGCGGGTGGCCGAGCTGGAGGCCCGGTACCGGCCGATGGTCGAGCAGGCGCCCGCCGGGCACCGGGCCGAGGCCCTCGCCGACGCCCTGTCGGCCGACGGCTACGCTGCCTCGACCCAGCCGGCCGCGACCGGCCACGGCGAGCAGCTCTGCCAGCACCACTGCCCGGTGGCCCACGTCGCCGAGCAGTTCCCTGAGCTGTGCGAGGCCGAGACAGAGGTCTTCGCCCGTCTGCTCGGCACCCATGTCCAGCGACTGGCCACCATCGCGCACGGCGACGGTGTCTGCACGACGTACGTCCCGAGATCCACCGACCTCCCCAGCCCCACCACCCGGAGGACTGCCCAGTGACGACCATCCCCGAGACCACCCACGCCGAGATCGACGGCCTGGGCCGCTATGCCTTCGGCTGGTCCGACTCCGACGTGGCCGGCGCTGGTGCCCAGCGCGGCCTGTCCGAGGCGGTCGTGCGCAACATCTCGGCGCTCAAGAACGAGCCTGAGTGGATGCTGAACCTCCGGCTCAAGGGTCTGCGGCTGTTCGGCAAGAAGCCGATGCCGACCTGGGGCTCCGACCTGTCGGGCATCGACTTCGACAACATCAAGTACTTCGTGCGGTCCACCGAGAAGCAGGCCACGTCGTGGGACGAGCTGCCGGCAGACATCAAGAACACCTACGACAAGCTCGGCATCCCGGAGGCCGAGAAGCAGCGGCTGATCGCGGGCGTCGCCGCGCAGTACGAGTCGGAGGTCGTCTACCACCAGATCCGCGAGGACCTGGAGGAGAAGGGCGTCCTCTTCCTCGACACCGACACCGCGCTGCGCGAGCACGAGGAGCTCTTCAAGGAGTACTTCGGCACAGTGATCCCGGTCGGCGACAACAAGTTCGCCGCGCTGAACACCGCTGTCTGGTCCGGCGGCTCGTTCATCTACGTGCCGCCGGGCGTCAAGGTCGACATCCCGCTGCAGGCCTACTTCCGGATCAACACCGAGAACATGGGTCAGTTCGAGCGGACGCTGATCATCGCCGACGAGGGCTCCTCGGTGCACTACGTCGAGGGCTGCACGGCCCCGATCTACTCCTCCGACTCCCTGCACTCGGCAGTCGTCGAGATCATCGTGAAGAAGGACGCCCACGTCCGCTACACGACGATCCAGAACTGGTCGAACAACGTCTACAACCTGGTGACCAAGCGCACCGCGGTGCAGACCGGCGGCCGGATG
>DASVED010000108.1:0-8502 GCA_036380775.1 Actinomycetes bacterium | reverse complement strand
AGCTGGATGCGCTCCTTCGGCATCACGCCGAGGCACAGCGCGTTGACCAGCGGGTTGCCCTGGTAGCTCGGGTCGAAGACGACTTCCCCGCCGATGTTGGGCAGGCCGAGGCAGTTGCCGTAGCCGCCGATGCCCGCCACGACGCCCGGCAGCACCCGCGCGGTGTCCGGGTGGTCGGCGTCGCCGAACCGGAGCGGGTCCATGACGAGCACCGGGCGCGCGCCCATGGTGAGGATGTCGCGGACGATCCCGCCGACCCCGGTGGCCGCGCCCTGGTACGGCTCGACGAACGACGGGTGGTTGTGCGACTCCACCTTGAAGGTGACGGCGAGCCCCTCGCCGACGTCGACGACGCCGGCGTTCTCGCCCATGCCGACCAGCAGGCGCTCGCTCTTCGGTCCCTCGCCGAACTGCCGCAGGTGCACCTTGGAGCTCTTGTAGGAGCAGTGCTCGCTCCACATGATCGAGTACATCGCCAGCTCGGTCTGCGTGGGCCGTCGGCCCAGGACCGCCTTGATGCGGTCGTACTCGTCGTCCTTGAGGCCGAGCTCGAGGAAGGGCTGCTCGAGGTCCGGCGTCTGCCCGGCGCTCTCGACGGTGTCGACGTCGCTCACGCGTCCACCAGGGCCTTGAGAACGGACGTGAAGAAGACCAGCCCGTCGGTGCCGGGGCCGGTGAGGTCCTCGACGGCGTGCTCCGGGTGCGGCATCAGCCCCACGACGTTGCCGCGCTCGTTGGCGACCCCGGCGATGGACCGGTAGGACCCGTTCGGGTTGTCGCCGGCGTACCGCACGACCACCCGGCCCTCGCCCTCGAGCCGGTCCAGCGTCGCATCGTCCGCGACGTAGCCGCCCTCGCCGTTCTTCAGAGGTACGACGACACGTTGCCCGGCCGAGTAGCCGGTGGTCCAAGCCGTCGACGCGTTCTCGACCACCAGCTCCTGGTCCACGCAGTTGAACTTGCGGTGGTCGTTGCGGATCAGCGCACCGGGCAGCAGGTGCGACTCGCACAGCACCTGGAAGCCGTTGCAGATGCCGAGCACCGGCAGCCCGCCCTGTGCGGCCTCGACCAGCGGCGCCATCACCGGTGCGAAGCGGGCGATCGCACCGCACCGCAGGTAGTCGCCGTAGGAGAAGCCTCCCGGCAGCACGACCGCGTCTACGCCGTGCAGGTCGGCATCGGCGTGCCACAGCCGGACGGCCTCGCCGCCGGCCAGCCGGACCGCACGGGCGGCGTCCGAGTCGTCGAGGGACCCCGGGAAGGTGACGACCCCGACCCTCACCGGGCCTCCTCCACGTGCACCGCGTAGTCCTCGATCACCGGGTTGGACAGCAGCGTCTCGGCGGCATGGCGGATCTGCGTCAGCCGCTCCTCGGTCACCTCGCCGTCGAGCTCGAGCTCGAAGCGCTTGCCCTGCCGGACCCCGGCGATCCCGTCGAAGCCGAGCCGGGGCAGCGCCTGCGCGACGGCCTTGCCCTGCGGGTCGAGAATCTCGGGCTTGAGCATGACGTCGACGACGACGCGGGCCATCCGGCAACTCCTGCGGGCTCGGCGGGTGGGTCGTTGGGTGGCGATCGGCGGTGCGCCTCAGCCTATCCGGCGGCCATCCGGCGGGCCTGCCATGATCGGAGACAGAACGCCGTTTCTAGGACGACGAACGGTCTCCGATCATGGCCAAACCCGCTGGCTGGTAACCGTCGTCGGCCTACGATCACGACCATGACGCCTCGCCGGACCCGCCGCACCCTTGTCGCTCTGCTCGCCGTGGCCGCTCTCACGACGGCCTGCGCGCCGGAGGACGACGACACCACGACCCAGCCGAAGGCCTCCGGCAGCCCGACCCAGTCCGAGTCGGAGTCCGTCGACCCGTGCGCCAAGGAGAGCCTGCAGACGCACACGCCGGGGACGCTGACCATCACGACCGACAAGCCCGCGTTCGGGCCGTGGTTCGTCGACGACGCGCCGGAGAACGGCCAGGGGTACGAGGGGGCAGTGGCGGCCGCGGTGGCCGAGCAGCTCGGGTTCACCCCGGACGAGGTGACCTGGACCCGCACCGACTTCAACGCGGCCATCGCGCCGGGGCCGAAGGACTGGGACTTCGACATCAACCAGTTCTCGATCACCGAGAAACGCCGCGAGGCGGTCGACTTCTCCTCGCCCTACTACGACGTCGCGCAGACGGTCGTCGCGACCGGCGGGACCGAGGCCGCCCGCGCCACCAGCCTGGCCGACCTCAAGGGCCTGAAGATCGGCGCCCAGGTCGGCACCACGTCCTACGACGCGATCCTCGCGACGATCGACCCCAGCTCGAAGCCGGCCGTCTTCAACACCAACAACGACGCCCGGCAGGCGCTGGAGAACGGTCAGATCGACGCGCTCGTCGTCGACCTGCCCACCGCGTTCTTCATGACGGCGGTCCAGCTCGACAGGGGCCGGATCGTAGGCCAGCTCCCTGCCGAGGGTGAGCAGGAGCAGTTCGGCCTGGTGCTGGACAAGGGCAGCCCGCTGACCACCTGCGTCAGCGCCGCCGTCGACGCCCTGCGGGCGGATGGGACGCTGGACCAGCTGGTGGACGAGTGGCTCTCCCAGGCGGGCGGGGCTCCCGTCCTCTCGTGACATCCCTCTCGTGACAGAGTCGCTGTGACGGTCCCGGCGCAGGTCCTCCCCGAGCTCAGCCAGGCTCAGCAGGACCGGCTGGCCTACCGCCGCGGTCAGGCCCGCCGGTCCCGGATGCTCGCGGGCACCAGCACCGTCTTGTTCCTGGCGGTGGCGGGCGGCGTCATCCTGCTCAGCCCCGGCTGGCCCCGGGTGCGGGAGCAGTTCTTCGACCTCCAGGCGGCCCGCGACTCGCTGCCGGCGATCGCCGAAGGGTTCCTGCTCAACCTCCAGCTCCTCGTCGTGTGCGGGGTGCTCATCCTGGTCGTCGGGCTCGGTGTCGCCGCCCTGCGGACTCTGCGCGGTCCGGTCTTCGCCCCGATCCGCTTCCTGGCCGCGGCCTACACCGACCTGTTCCGCGGCATGCCGCTGATCATCCTGCTCTACCTGATCGGCTTCGGGGTGCCGGGGCTGCGGCTCTCCGGGGTGCCCAACAGCCCCGCGATCCTGGGCGGGGCTGCGCTGGTCCTGACCTACTCGGCGTACGTCGCCGAGGTGTTCCGGGCAGGCATCGAGACGGTCCACCCCAGCCAGCGGATGGCCGCCCGGTCGTTAGGACTGACGTACGGCCAGAGCATGCGCAAGGTCGTCATGCCGCAGGCGGTCCGCCGGGTCACACCGCCGCTGCTCAACGACCTCGTCGCGCTGCAGAAGGACGTGGGACTGATCTCGGTGCTCGGCGCCGTCGACGCGGTGCGGGCCGCGCAGATCGAGGTGTCCCGGACCTACGACTTCACGCCCTACCTCGTCGCGGGTCTGCTGTTCATCCTGCTGGCGGTCCCCACCGTCCGGCTGGCCGACTGGGTGACGGCGCGGTCCACCCGGCGCCAGCAGGCCGGCGGGCTGGTGTGACCCGGCGATGAGCATCCCGATCACGACGCCGGTGCTGGACGCCGTCGGCATCGTCAAGCGGTTCGGCGAACACCCGGTTCTCTCGGCGATCGACCTGGCCGTCGCCGAGCACGAGGTGGTGGTGCTGATCGGCGCATCGGGCTCGGGGAAGTCGACCCTGCTGCGCTGTGTGAGCCTGCTCGAGGAGCTCGACGACGGGACCGTCCGCCTCGACGGCGAGGACATCACCGACCCCAGGGTCGACGCCGACCGTGTCCGGTCGCGGTTCGGTGTGGTGTTCCAGGCCTTCAACCTGTTCCCGCACCTCAGCGTGCTGCAGAACGTCACCCTGGCGCCGCGCGTCGTGCACGGGGTGTCGCGCGAGGAGGCCGAGGAACGGGGGCACCGGCTGCTCGAACGGGTCGGCCTGGCGGCGAAGGCCAAGGAGTACCCCGACCGGCTCTCGGGAGGGCAGCAGCAGCGGGTGGCGATCGTGCGGGCCCTGGCCAACGAGCCGCGGATGCTCCTGCTCGACGAGGTCACCAGCGCGCTGGACCCGGAGCTCGTCGGCGAGGTGCTCGTGCTCGTCCGCGAGCTCAAGGAGCAGGGCATGACGATCCTGATGGCGACCCACGAGATGGGCTTCGCCCGCCAGGTGGCCGACCGGGTCTGCTTCCTCGACGGCGGCCGGCTCGTCGAGCAGGGACCGCCGGAGCAGGTCCTGCAGGTGCCGCGCGAACCCCGGACCCGGCAGTTCCTGTCCCGGGTGATCGACGCCGGGCGACTGTAGGAGTGGCGTCGCCGCCGGCGAGCGAAGCGCTGCTGGAGTCGCTCCGGGCCCAGCGAGTCAGGCAGGTGCAGACCCTGGAGCGCGCCTTCCAGGCGGTCGTCGACGCGTCGGAGAGCTCGAACGCCGACGACGAGCACGACCCGGAGGGCGCGACCATCGCCTTCGAGCGCTCCCAGCTCGCCGCCCAGCTGGCCCTGGCGAGGGCCGGAGTGGCCGAGGTCGACGAGGCCCTCCGCCGGGTCGCGCTGGGGACGTACGGCGTGTGCACCGCCTGCGGTGGCTCGATCCCGGCCGGCCGCCTGGAGGCGCTGCCCACCGCCGCCACCTGCGTCGCCTGCGCCGCGCAGCGGGCCTGACGGCGCCCTAAGCCGTCCGGACCGCCTAAGGCCCCGGGATCGGCACCGCCCGGCACAGATAAGGCATCGTCCCGATGTGGGGCCCCTCCTCAGAGGCGGAGATTCGACCCATCGAAGACGTCGAACCTCACCAAGGAGTCACCATGGAGCTCACCGCCGGCCTGTTCGCCGACACCGAGACCGCCTACCGCCACGAGCGCATCAGCCGGTCCTTCCGGGACCACTCCGCCGTGCGTCACCTGCACCTGCTCCGCCGGAACCGGCATCCCGCCGGCGCCCACGTCTCGCACCGGACGCTGAGGGCGGCGTGAGTGCAGCCCGGGCTGCGCTCGGGATCTTCGTCGGCCCGGTCCGTCGCGGGTACTCCCGCACTGTCACTCGCGCCCGCGATGATGGGGGACGTGCCCCCGCTGACCGACATCCGAGGCCCGCTGGTCGGCCGAGCTGACGAGCTCGACCGGCTGGCGGGCCTCGTCGGCGTCGGCGCGCCCGAGAGACGAGCCGGCGTCGTCCTGCTGTCCGGCGACGCGGGAGTGGGCAAGACCCGGCTGCTGGCCGAGCTGCGGGACCTGGCCGAGGCCGACGGCTGGCGGGTCCTCGTCGGCCACTGCCTCGACTTCGGCGAGAGCGCACTGCCCTATCTGCCGTTCAGCGAGGCCTTCGGACGGCTGGCCGGCGACGCCCCGGCGCTCGCGCGGTCGCTGGTCGAGGCGAGTCCTGTCATTGCCCGGCTGCTGCCGGCACGCCGGCTCCTGCCCGAGCAAGCCGGCCCCGTCGACGACGCCGACGCCGAGCACCTCGACCGGCCCGACCTGTTCGCCTCGATCCACACGGCCCTCGAGCAGCTGGGCCGCGCCGCTCCGCTGCTGCTCGTCATCGAGGACGTGCACTGGGCCGACCGGTCGACCCGCGAGATGCTCAGCTTCCTGTTCTCCCGCCGCTTCGACGCCCCGGTCGCGATCGTCGCCTCCTACCGCGGCGACGACCTGCACCGCCGCCATCCCCTGCGTGCGGCCGTCGCCGAGTGGTCCCGGCTGCCTGGCGTGACCCGGCTCGACCTGGCCCGGCTCGCCGATGACGACGTCCGGGTCCTCGTCGGGTCGCTCCACCCGGACCCGCTCCCCGAGCGGGCGGTGCGCGGCATCATCGAGCGGGCGGAGGGCAACGCCTTCTTCTCCGAGGAGCTGGTGCAGGCGGCCTCGCTGGGTCCTGGGGCACTGCCGGAGGCCCTTGCCGACCTCCTGCTGGTCCGGCTCGACCAGCTCGACGACGACTCCAGGCTGGTGGTCCGGGCCGCCGCCGTGTCCGGCCGCCGGGTCCCCCACCTGCTGCTCGAGCGGGTCCTCGATGGCCAGGTCGGTGCGCTGGACGTCGCCCTGCGCGCCGCGGTCGAGCGCAACGTCCTGCTCCCCATGGGCGGCGAGGGCTACGCGTTCCGGCACGCGCTGCTCGCGGAGGCGATCTACGACGACCTGCTGCCCGGTGAGCGGGTGCGGCTGCACGCGGCCTACGCCAAGGCGCTGCAGCAGGGCGGGGTCGGCGGCACGGCGGCGGAGCTGGCCAAGCACGCACGCGCAGCCAACGACATCGCGACCGCCGCCCGGGCCAGCATCGCCGCGGGCGACGAGGCGATGGTCGTCGCCGGCCCGGACGAGGCGTCCCGGCACTACGAGCTCGCGCTCGAGCTGGTGACCGACTCCGGGCTGGACGAGCTCGAGGACCTCGACGTTGTCGACCTCACCGCCCGGGCCTGCGAGGCGGCGCTGGCCGCGGGCCAGACCTACCGGGCGCTGGCTCTGGCGCGCGACCAGCTGCGCGCCACCTCCCCGGACACCTCACCACGAGCTCGGTTACGGCTGCTGCACGTCAAGGCCACGGTGGCCATCGTGGCCGACGCCGAAGCCGACGCCCTGAAGGTCACGACCGAGGCACTGGAGCTGCTCGAGCAGTACCCGGACGAGCCGATGCGCGCCGAGATGCTCGGGCTGCATGCCCGCGCGATGTCCGAGCAGCGGCGGCACGAGGAGGCCACGGAGATCGCCACGGAGGCGCTCGAGCTGGCGGACCGTCTCGGGCTCGCCGGCCCCGCAGCCGACGCCCGGACCACCCTCGCCCGGCTGCGTGAGCGCCCCGGCGAGACGGCCGCGTCGCAGGCGATGCTCGAGGAGATCGTCATGGAGGCCCGGGCGGCCGGTGACCTGGCCGGCGAGCTGCGCAGCATGTTCAACCTCGGGACCCTTCAGTACGAAGCCGGCCGCGTCGACCTCGCCCGCGAGGAGTACGCCCGCACCCAGCGGCGGGCCGAGGAGACCGGGCGGCCGTGGGCCCCGTTCGGCTTGGAGTCCCGCGTGCTCGGCATCCAGGCCGCCTACGTGCTCGGCGACTGGGAGGGCGCCGCAGCGCTCGCCGACCTGCGCCACGAGTCGCCGCCGGACCTGGTCGAGGCCATGGTGCTGTCCAGCGGCCTGATGGTCCGGGCCGGTCGCGGCGACGCGGCGGCCCTGGACGTGCTGCCCGGGCTGGTGCCGCACGGCCGCCGCGAGGGGATGGTCTCTCTGTTCGCCGGCTTTGCGGCGATCGACCTGCACGGCGACCTCGGCGACCTCGCGGCTGCCATCGCGGCCCACGACGAGACGGTCGCGACCCTCGGGGGAATGTGGGCCAACAAGGACTTCCAGGCCCGGATCCGGATGTCCGGGCTGCTGCTTGGGCAGCTGGCGTCGGCCGTGCCCGGCGTCGGCAGCCACGACCGCGACGACCTCGTCGGCCAGGCCGGCGACCTGGTCGAGGCAGCCCACCGGGCGGTGCAGCTGCGTGAGCAGTCGGTGTGGGACGAGGGCCCCGAGGGCATGGCCTGGCTGGCTCGCGTGACGGCCGAGCACGCCCGGTTCCGCTGGCTGGTCGGCGACGACCCGCCCGACTCCGCTCGGTTGGTCGCCTCCTGGCAGGAGGCCGTCGACGCCTTCGACGCCTTCGGCCACGTGTTCGAGACGGCACGCTCGCGGGCCCGGCTGGCCGCCGTGCTGCGGGCCACCGGCCACCCGGCCGAGGCCGCGGAGCAGGTCCGCCTGGCCAGCGCCGCCGCTCGCGCACTCGGGGCCGAGCCGCTGATGCGTGAGCTGCGCTCCATCGGTGGCGCGACGGCAACCCGGGCCGAGCCGAACCGGCGGGACGACGCCCTGACCGCGCGCGAGCTCGAGGTGCTCGCCCTGGTCGCCCAGGGCAGGAGCAACAAGGAGATCGCCGGGCAGCTGTTCATCAGCGCGAAGACGGTGAGCGTCCACGTCTCCAACCTGATGGCCAAGCTGGGTGCGTCCGGGCGCACCGAGGCGGCGGCGATCGCCCGGCGTCGCGGCTACCTCACCGACGAGCGGGCCTGACCACGCCCGACTCCGGCCGCCGTCTTCGCGGTCAGCCGCGCTTCTGCCAGCCCTCCCAGGCGCTGGCGACCATGTCACGCAGGTCCAGGTGGGCCGTCCAGCCGAGCTGGTCGCCGATCTTCGACGCGTCGGCGAAGTACGCCGCGGGATCGCCGGCGCGGCGGGCCACGACGTCGACCGCGAAGTCGATGCCGGTCACCTCGCGCACCGTCTCGAAGACCTCCTTGACGGTGACGCCTTCACCCCGCCCCACGTTGTAGACCTCGCGGAGCGCGCCGTCGTCGAGACGTGCGGCCGCAGCTGCGTGCGCGTCGGCGAGGTCGACGACGTGGATGTAGTCGCGGACACATGAGCCGTCGCGGGTGTCGTAGTCGTCACCGAACAGCTGCGGGTTGCGGCCGGCCGAGAGCGCGTCGAAGGTCATCGGGATGAGGTTGGCGATGCTGCGGTCGGCAAGCTCGGGCGAGCCTGTCCCGGCGACGTTGAAGTA
>DASVED010000107.1:0-10741 GCA_036380775.1 Actinomycetes bacterium | reverse complement strand
GGCCCGCCTGCCGCCCCGGCGCCGCCCGCGTCCGACCCGTCCGAATGGGGACGCGTGGACGAGCAGGGGACGGTGTGGGTTCGGACGGTCGACGGCGAGCGCCCGGTCGGCTCGTATCCCGGCGCAGAGGCTCCGGAGGCGCTCGCCTACTTCGGCCGCAAGTTCGACGAGCTGGCCGGGCAGGTCGTGCTGCTCGAGCAGCGCGTCGCCGCGGGGGGCGTCAGCCTGGCGGACGCCAAGACCTCCGTGGATCACCTGCGTGAGGGCGTGACGGACGCCAACGCTGTCGGCGACCTGGCCGGCCTGCTCGCCCGGCTCGACACGCTGACGGAGGCGATCGCCGCACGCAAGGCCCGTCGCGACGCCGAACGCGCCAAGGCGCGCGAGCGCGCCGCTGCCACCAAGGAGCGGATCGTCACCGAGGCCGAGTCGCTGTCCGCCTCGAGCGACTGGAAGAAGACCGGGGACAGGTTGCGGACGCTCCTGGACGAGTGGAAGGCCGCGCCCCGGCTGGACCGCAAGGTCGACGACGCCCTCTGGAAACGGTTCAGCCATGCGCGCACCGGCTTCGACAAGCGCCGCCGCGCCCACTTCGCGGAGCTCGACGAGCACCGCGCAGAGGCGGCAGTCCGCAAAGAGAAGCTCATCAAGGAGGCCGAGTCGCTCTCGAGCTCGAAGGAGTGGGGCGAGACCGCCAAGCGCTACCGCGAGCTGATGGACCAGTGGAAGGCGGCCGGTCGCGCCCGCCGCGACGTCGAGGACGCGCTCTGGACCCGGTTCCGGGCTGCCCAGGACACCTTCTTCTCGGCGCGCAGCGAAATCTTCGCCGCCCGCGACGCCGATCTGGCGACCAACCTCGAGAAGAAGCGCGCGCTGCTCGCCGAGGCCGAGGCGCTCCTCCCGCTCACCGACCACCGCGCGGCCCGGACCACGCTGAGGTCCGTGCACGAGCGCTGGGAAGCAGCCGGTCACGTCCCCAGGGCCTCCCGCGACGAGATCGAGAACCGGCTGCGCAAGGTCGACGAGGCCGTCCGCTCGGCCGAGGAGTCCGAGTGGGCGCGCTCCAACCCGGAGGCGCGGGCCCGGGCCGAGGCCACCGTGGCCCAGCTGCGCACGAGCATCGCCGGCCTGGAGAAGGAGGCCGAGACCGCGCGCGCCGCCGGCAACGCCAAGAAGGCCGACGACGCCGAGGCCGCGGCGGAGGCCCGCCGGAGCTGGCTGGTCGAGGCCGAGAAGACGCTGGCTGAGTTCTCCTAGCGCCCTAGTGTGACGTCGGGAAGGCCAGCGCCGCCCCGGTCGCGTCCGTGACGTGCGGCCACCTGCTGGTGACGACCTTCGCCTGCGTGTAGAAGCTCACTCCCTCGGTGCCGTGCACGTGGCGGTCGCCGAACAGCGAGTCCTTCCAGCCACCGAACGAGTGGAACGCCATCGGCACCGGGATCGGCACGTTCACCCCGATCATGCCGACCGTGACGCGGCGCTGGAACGTACGAGCCGCCTCGCCGTTCGAGGTGAAGATCGCCGTCCCGTTTCCGTACGGGTTCGCGTTGACGAGCCGCACCGCCTCGTCGAAGGTGTCCGCCCGCAGCACCTCGAGGACCGGGCCGAAGATCTCCTCGGTGTACACGTCCATGTCCGGCGTGACGTGGTCGAGGAGGCTGGGTCCGACGTAGAAGCCGTTCTCGTGCCCGGGCACGGCGACGTCACGACCGTCCACGACCAGCGTCGCGCCAGCGTCGACCCCGCGGCCGATGGCGTCCCGGACCCGGTCCTGCGCCTCCCGGGTGACGACCGGCCCCATCTCCGAGGTCTCGTCCTGGCCCGGCCCGACCCTGAGCTGCTCGGTCAGCGCCTTGATCTTCTCGACGAGCCGGTCCCCCGCGTCCCCCACGGCCACCACCGCCGAGATCGCCATGCAGCGCTGCCCGGCGGACCCGTAGCCGGCAGCCACCAGGTGTTCCGCGGCGAAGTCGAGGTCCGCGTCGGGGAGCACGACCGCATGGTTCTTCGCCCCGCCCAGGGCCTGCACCCGCTTGCCCGAGGCGGTGCCCCGCCCGTAGATGTACTTCGCGATGGGCGTCGACCCGACGAACGAGACGGCCGCCACCTCCGGGTGGTCGAGGATCGCGTCGACAGCCACCTTGTCGCCGTGCACGACGTTGTAGACCCCGTCCGGCAGTCCGGCGTCCGCATAGAGCTGTCCGACGAAGTTGGCGGCCGACGGGTCGCGCTCGCTCGGCTTCAGCACGAACGCGTTGCCCGTCGCGATCGCGATGGGGTGCATCCACATCGGCACCATCACTGGGAAGTTGAACGGCGTGATGCCGGCGACCACGCCGAGCGGCTGGCGGAACGACCAGGAGTCCACGTCGGTGGACACCTGCTCGGAGAACTCTCCCTTGAGCAGGTGCGGGATGCCGCAGGCGAACTCCACGACCTCGAGCCCTCGGGTGACCTCACCGAACGCGTCGGCCACGACCTTGCCGTGCTCGAAGGCCACCAGCCGGGCCAGCTCCTGGGAGTGCCGCTCGACGAGGTCGCGGAAGGCGAACATCACCCTGGCCCGCTTCACGACCGAGACATCGCGCCACTCCTCGAACGCCTTCCCGGCCGCGGCGACTGCCGCATCGACGTCGGCGGGCTCCGCCAGCGCGACCTCGGCCTGCTGCTCCCCCGTCGCCGGGTTCCACACGGACGCCGTGCGGGTGGACACCCCGGACGTCTCGCTGCCACCGATCCAGTGCTCGATCTTGCGCATGACGGTGCTCCTCGTTGGCTTCCGAGCCTATTGGCGCGGGATTCCGCAGCAGTTTACTGAGGATCAGGACCGGCCGCTGGTCACCCGGTAGACGTCGAACACCCCGTCGACGCCGCGCACCGCCTTCAGCACGTGGCCGAGGTGCTTGGGGTCGCCCATCTCGAAGGTGAACCGCGAGATGGCCACCCGGTCCCGGGTGGTGGTGACCGAGGCAGACAGGATGTTCACGTGCTGGTCGGAGAGCACCCGGGTCACGTCCGACAGCAGGCGGGACCGGTCGAGAGCCTCGACCTGGATCGCCACGAGGAACACCGACGAGGCTGACGGCGCCCACTCGACCTCGACCATCCGGTCCACCTGACCGGCCAGTGCCTGCGCGTTGACGCAGTCCTTGCGGTGCACCGAGACGCCGCTGCCGCGGGTGACGAAGCCGACGATCGTGTCGCCGGGCACCGGCGTGCAGCACCGGGCGAGCTTGACCCAGATGTCCGATGCGCCCTTGACGACGACCCCGGGGTCCTTGGACGTACGCGGGCGACGGGCCGTGATGCCGGGCGTGGTGACCTCTGCCAGGTCCTCGGTCGCCCCGTCCTCCCCACCGAGCGACTCGACCAGCTTGCTCACGACCGACTGGGCCGACACGTGGTTGTCGCCGATGGCGGCGTAGAGACCCGAGATGTCCGGGTAGCGGAGGTCGTGGGCCAGGGTCGTCAACGTCTCGGTCGTCAGCAGTCGCTGCACCGGGAGGTTCTGCTTGCGCATCGCCTTGGCGATGGCGTCCCGGCCATGCTCGATGGCCTCCTCGCGGCGCTCCTTCGAGAACCAGGACCGGATCTTGTTGCGCGCCCGCGGGCTCTTGACGAAGGTCAGCCAGTCGCGGCTGGGGCCCGCACCCTGCGCCTTGGAGGTGAACACCTCGACCAGGTCGCCGTTGTCGAGGGTGCTCTCCAGCGGCACCAGCCGGCCATTCACCCGTGCCCCGATGCACCGGTGGCCGACCTCCGTGTGGACGGCGTAGGCGAAGTCGACCGGCGTCGCGCCCGCCGGCAGAGCGATCACGTCACCCTTCGGGGTGAAGACGAAGACCTCGGCCGACTTGAGGTCGAAGCGCAGGCTCTCCAGGAACTCTCCCGGGTCCTCCGTCTCCTTCTGCCAGTCGAGGAGCTGACGCAGCCACGCCATGTCGTTGAGGCCGCCCTCGGCCGCGTCGGAGGCGCGCGCCCCGCGACCACCGTCGGCGTCCGAATCCGACGGGTCCTCCTTGTACTTCCAGTGGGCCGCGACGCCGTACTCCGCGCGGCGGTGCATCGCGAAGGTGCGGATCTGCAGCTCGACCGGCTTTCCCTCGGGCCCGATGACCGTCGTGTGCAACGACTGGTACATGTTGAACTTGGGCATCGCGATGTAGTCCTTGAACCGGCCGGGGACCGGGTTCCACCGCGCATGGATGGTGCCGAGGGCGGCATAGCAGTCGCGCACCGAGTCGACCAGCACGCGGATCCCGACCAGGTCGTAGATGTCGGCGAAGTCGCGGCCGCGCACGATCATCTTCTGGTAGATCGAGTAGTAGTGCTTTGGCCGGCCGGTGACCTGAGCCCGGATCTTGGTGGACTTGAGGTCGTCGGTGACGTGGTCGATCACGCCGGTCAGGTAATCGACCCGGCTCGGGGCACGGTCGGTCACCAGTCGGACGATCTCGTCGTAGACCTTGGGGTAGAGCGTCGCGAACGACAGGTCCTCGAGCTCCCACTTGATCGTGTTCATGCCCAGCCGGTGAGCCAGCGGGGCGAAGATCTCCAGGCACTCGCGGGCCTTCTGCTCCTGTTTCTCCTGGCGCAGGTAGCGGATGGTGCGCATGTTGTGCAGCCGGTCGGCGAGCTTGATGACGAGGACGCGGATGTCGCGGGCCATCGCCACGACCATCTTGCGCACGGTCTCGGCCTGCGCTGACTCGCCGTACTTGACCCGGTCGAGCTTCGTCACCCCGTCCACGAGGTCGGCGATCTCGTCGCCGAAGTCCGCCCGCAGGGCGTCCAGCGTGTACGCCGTGTCCTCGACCGTGTCGTGCAGCAGCGCCGCGCAGAGCGTGGGTGGCGTCATGCCGAGGTCGGCGAGGATCGTCGTGACGGCCAGCGGGTGGGTGATGAACGGGTCACCGCTCTTGCGCAGCTGGCCGTGATGGTGCTCCTCGGCCACGTCGTAGGCGCGCTCGATCATCCGCACGTCGGCCTTGGGGTGCGTCTGCCGGACGACGCGGAACAGCGGCTCGAGGACCGGGTTCCCGCTCGGGCGCTGGGCCCCGAGCCGGGCCAGCCGGGCCCGGACGCGCCGGGACGGCGGAGTCGTGGCGGTCAGGCCGGGCGCAGGCGCTCCAGCGGGGTCCGGGGTGCCTCCGTCGAGGTCCACCGGACTCGGCGTGGGGGCGTCTGCCACTAGCCGCTCCTGCTGTCAGAGGGGTCCTGCCCCCGAGTCTAGTAGCCCTCCATGGGCCGGCGCAGGGCTCAGACCGTGAGCAGCACGTGCGGGTCGGTGATCCCGATGTCGGCGAGCCCCTGTCGCCCGGGCAGGAAGCTGAGCTCCATCAGCACCGCGACGCCGACCACCTCGGCACCGCAGCGGCGGATCAGGTCGACCGTGGCGGCAGCCGTCCCGCCGGTCGCCAGCACGTCGTCGACCACGAGGACGCGCGCGCCGGCGGTGAAGGCGTCCGAGGTGACCTCGATCGTGGCCGAGCCGTATTCGAGGTCGAAGGACGCCTCGACGGTGGACCCGGGCAGCTTGCCTTTCTTGCGTACGGGGATGAAGCCGGCGCCCAGGGACAGGGCCGCCGGCCCGCCGAGCACGAAGCCGCGGGCCTCGATGCCGGCGACCAGCGCCACGGCGCTTCCCCGAAAGGGCGCGACCAGCCCCTCCACCGCCGAGGCGAACGCGTCGTGGTCTGCCAGCAGCGGCGTGATGTCCTTGAACACGACGCCCGGCTGAGGGAAGTCGGGCACGTCGCGGATCCGCTCGAGCAGGCGGGCGGCACGCTGTGCGCCGTCGTCCCCCGCGCCGCGGCCGTGCCTGCTCACCGTCGCTTCTTCCCCGACTTGTTGCGGCCGCCGCCCTTGCGCGGCTGGCTGCGCGAGCTCGGCTTGCGGTCGGCCGGCCGCGGTCGTCGCGCGACGGCACCGGCCGGGACAGCGGCTGCAGCGACCGGGCTTCCGGTCTCGGTGGCCGGCGCCTCCTCGGACGGACCGGTCTGGCGCCTGGTGGTCGCCGTGGTCGATCCCGTCTTGCGGTTGGCGACGCGCTTGGCCAGCGCCTGCATGGCCGGCTCGCGCTCCTTGAAGCCGGCGAGCAGGGCCGGCGCGATGAAGACCGAGGAGTAGGCCCCGACGGCCACGCCGATGAACAGGGCGAGGGACAGGTCCTTCAGCGGGCCGGCTCCGAGCAGCACGACGCCGGCGAAGAGGATCGCCCCGATGGGCAGCAGTGCGATGACCGACGTGTTGATGGACCGGACCAGGGTCTGGTTGACCGCGAGGTTGACGGCGCCGCTGTAGGTCATCCGACTGCCGCCGGCGAGGCCATGGGTGTTCTCGCGGACCTTGTCGAAGACGACGACCGTGTCGTAGAGGGAGTAGCCGAGGATGGTCAGGAACCCGATGACCGTGGCCGGGGTGACCTCGAAACCGATCAGTGAGTACAGGCCCGCAGTGATGACCAGGTCGTGGAGGAGCGCGATCATCGCCGCGAGCGCCATCTTCCACTCGAAGTACAGCGACAGGAAGATGACGACGCCCAGGAGGAAGAACACCAGGGCCCGCAAGGCCTTGCTGGAGATGTCCTGTCCCCAGCTCGGTCCGATGAACTGCGTGCTCACGTCCTCACTCGCGACGTCGAACTCCTCGGCCAGCGCGGTCTGGACCTCCTCGAGCTCCTCGCTGGTCAACGTCTCCGTCTGAGCCCGCACGGTGTCGGAGCCGACCCGCTGCACGACGATCTCGCCGCCGACGACGTTGCCCACCGTCTCGCGCACGGCGTCGTCGCTCACCGTCGGCGACTTGACGCGGAACTCCGCACCGCCGCGGAACTCGATGCCCAGCGTCAGCCGCAGCACGAGCAGCGACAGGATGGACACGACGAGCAGGACGGCCGACACGCCGTACCAGAGCTTGCGATGGCCGATGAAGTCGTAGGAGACCTCGCCGCGGTAGAGCCGGGCGCCGAGGGTTCCGAGGCGGCTCATCACGCCTCCTTCGGGGTCGGTGCGCCACGACGACGCGACGGCCGGGTGGCCAGGGTGCTGCGGGTGGTGCCGAGCCGGTCGGATGCCAGGCCCGACAGCCGGTGACCGCCGCCGTAGAACTTCGTGCGGGCCAGCAACGACACGAGCGGCTTGGTGAACAGGAACACCACCGCGATGTCGATGAGCGTCGTCAGGCCGAGCGTGAAGGCGAATCCGCGGACCCCGCCGACCGAGAGCAGGTACAGCACCACGGCCGCGAGGAAGGACACGAAGTCGGCGGCCAGGATCGTGCGCCGGGCGCGCGCCCACCCCGACTCGACGGCGACCCGCAGTGGCCGCCCGTCGCGGACCTCGTCGCGGATCCGCTCGAAGTAGACGACGAAGGAGTCCGCGGTGATGCCGATCGCGACGATCAGGCCGGCGATGCCGGCAAGGCTGAGGCGGAAGCCCAGCTGCCACCCGAGGAGCACCACCATGCCGTACGTGACGATGCCCGCGACGGCGAGGCTGGCCACGGTGACCAGACCGAGCGCTCGGTAGTAGAGCAGCGAGTAGAGCACCACGAGGAAGAGCCCGATGGCGCCTGCGGCCAGCCCGGCCCGCAGCTGGTCACCGCCCAGGGTGGCCGAGACCTCCTGCACCTCGCCGGCGTCGAAGGTCAGCGGCAGGGCGCCGTACTTCAGGACGTTGGCCAGGCTCTCCGCTTCATCCTGGCTGAAGTTCCCGGTGATCCGCGCATTGCCGCCGGTGATCGGCTCGTTGGTGGTCGGGGCGGAGACGACCAGTCCGTCCAGGACGATGCCGAACCGGTTGAGGTCCCCCGTCTCGGCGGCCAGCCGGCGGGTGATGTCGGCGAACTTCCGCTTGCCGTCACCGGTGAAGTCCAGCTGCACCTCCCAGCCACCGGTCGGGATGCCCTGGGAGTTGGACTCGAGGCCGGCGCTGGCCGAGGACACGTCGGTGCCCAGGACCTCGGCAGGCCCGAGGACGAACTTCTCGGCGCCGTCCTCGTCACAGGTGACGAGCGGGCGCTTCGGTCGGTCCGCGCCCGGAGCCCGCAGCGTCTGGCGCACCGCTTCCGGGTCGCTGCAGTCGAGGGCCACGAACTGCTGCTGCAGCTCGGGGGTGAGCGCACCGGCGCCAAGGGTGCCGGGCGTGACCGGGGGCGGCGTCGCGGAGGCGGTCGGGGACGGTGTGGGCGAGCCGGACGGGGATGCGCTGGGGCTGGGCGAGGAGTTGGCCCGGAGCGCCCCGGGCACCGCCCTGCTGTCGGTCGTGGTGCTCGGCGAGGGTGTGGCGGACGGGCTCCCCGACGGCGTGGCCGTGGCCGAGCCGGAGGCCGTCGGCGACGGGCTGGCGGACGGAGCCGGTGCCGTGACGCCCGCCCCGCTGAGCAGCACCTGGCGGAACCGCAGCTCCGCCGTCTGCTGGACCGTGTCGAGGATCGACTTGTCCTGCTTGCCAGGGATCGAGATGACGATGTTGTCGCCGGCCGTGGTGGTCTCCGACTCGGCGACGCCGAAGCTGTCGACGCGGTTGCGGATGATCGACACGGCCTGGTTCAACGAGTCCTGCGGCACCGAACCCTCGCCGCTCGCCCGCCGCGGCGTGAGGATCACGCTCGTCCCGCCCTCGAGGTCGAGGCCGAGGCGGGGGCGGTACTTGTCGGTGGCGGAGAGCTCGTCGTCCCCGATGCTGTCCGGCGCCGCGACCCAGATCAGGCCGTAGACGAGTGCCGTGAGCACCGCAAGGGCCGCGAGCGTGCGGCCAGGGCGCGACGGTACGGGTGATGCCACGAGGAGCTCTTCTCCGATCGGCCGGCGCCGGGCGCCGGGTGCCTGCGCTTAGCGGGTGGGGCGGTCGTCCCGGGGGCTCTCGTCCCCCGGATGGCTGGTCTCGGCACTGTCCCCGTCGATGTCGCCGTCGATGTCGTCCTCGATGCCGTCGTCGTCCCCCGCGTCCAGGATCTGGCCCACCGCCGCCTTCGCGAAGCGCAGGGTGACGCCGGGTGCCACCTCGAGCGTCACGGCGGAGTCCTCGACCGCCCGCACCGTCGCGAAGATGCCGGACGTGGTCAGGACCTCGACTCCCGGTGCCAGGCGCTCCTGGAGCTGGAGCACAGCCCGCTGCCGGGTCCGCGCCGGGCGGATGATCAGGAAGTAGAACGCCACCAGGAGGAGGACAGGGAAGATCAGGCTTGCGGCGTCCACGAGTGCGAGACGTCCTTCCGGGTGGGGTGCGGGGTGCGGTGCCGGAGAGCCCGGCGAGACCGGGCGGGAGTCTACCGTCCCGGGACGGTCAGCCCTCCGCCGCTGCGCCGGCCGGGTCGGCACCGTCCGGGTGGCTGCCGAACAGGTCCGGCCCCGAGGCGGGTAGCCGCCGCGGCGGGGCCATCCCGAGGTGCTCCCAGGCGGCGGGGGTCGCCACCCTCCCCCGCGGGGTGCGGGCGAGCAGCCCGGCCCTCACCAGGAACGGCTCGGCGACCTCCTCGACGGTCTCTCGCTCCTCCCCCACCGCCACGGCCAGGGTCGACAGCCCCACCGGTCCGCCCCCGAAGTGGCCGACCAGCGCCTGGAGGACCGCGCGGTCGAGCCGGTCCAGGCCGCGCTCGTCCACCTCGTAGACGACCAGCGCGGCACGCGCCACCTCCCGGGTCACGACGCCGTCGGCCCGCACCTGGGCGAAGTCCCGGACCCGGCGCAGCAGCCGGTTGGCGATCCGCGGCGTGCCGCGCGAGCGTCCGGCAACCTCGGTCCCCCCGTCGGGGTGCAGCCGGACGCCGAGCAGTCGCGCGGACCGGGTGAGCACCTGCTCGAGGTCGCCGGGCTCGTAGAAGTCCATGTGGGCCGTGAAGCCGAACCGGTCGCGCAGCGGCCCCGGCAGCAGCCCCGCGCGGGTCGTGGCAGCGACCAGGGTGAACGGCGGGACCTCCAGGGCGATAGCGGTGGCGCCCGGGCCCTTGCCGACGACGACGTCGACCCGGAAGTCCTCCATCGCCAGGTAGAGCATCTCCTCCGCCGGCCTCGACATCCGGTGGATCTCGTCGAGGAACAGCACCTCGCCCTCGGTGAGGCTGGACAGGATCGCCGCAAGGTCACCCGCGTGCTGGATCGCCGGGCCGCTGGTGATGCGCATCGGCGCCTCGAGCTCGCCCGCCACGATCATCGCCAGCGTCGTCTTCCCGAGGCCGGGCGAGCCGCTCAGGAGTACGTGGTCAGGAACCCGGCCACGGCCCTTGGCGGCATCCAGCACCAGTCCCAGCTGCTCGCGCACCCGGTGCTGCCCGATGAACTCGTCGAGGCTGCGCGGGCGCAGCGCCGCGTCGACCTGCCGCTCGTCCTCGACACCGTCGACGCCAACCGCGGGGTCCACCAGCCGGTCGGGGAGGCCGACCGGCTGGTCCACGCCGCGCGTCGAGCCGGTCATGCCCGGCTCAGCGACCGGAGGGCCACCTTGAGCAGCGCGGCGACGTCCGGCGCCGCACCGCCGGCTGCTGCCTCCTCGGCGTGCGGGGCAGCGGAGGCCACGCCCTCGTCGGCCTCGCGGGCCGACCAGCCGAGGCCGACCAGCGCGCCGTGCAGCTGGTCACGCCAGCCGCCGGACACGACCGTGAGCCGAGCGCCGGTCGCACCGCGGACGGCACCGAGGCGGTCCTTGAGCTCGAGCACGATGCGCTGGGCTCCCTTGCGGCCGATGCCGGGGACCTGGGTGAGGGTCGCCAGGTCCTCGGTGGCGACCGCCTGGCGCAGCGC
>DASVED010000106.1:0-8592 GCA_036380775.1 Actinomycetes bacterium | reverse complement strand
CGACCCGGCCACCAGCGTGCTCGACCCGTGGTGCCGGTCCCACGACGTCGCGAATCTGTGGGTCGTGGACGGCAGCTTCTTCCCGTCGTCCGCCGCGATGAACCCGGCGCTGACGATCGCCGCGCAGGCCCTGCGGGTGGTGGCGGAGTCGGAGCTGGCCTCCTAGGTCTGCGCCGGCGGCGCCGTGTCAGGCCCGTCGACCTCCTGCTCCGGCACCACCTTCAGCGCGCCCGTCATCACGGCCACCGCGTCGGACATGCTGATCGTCTTCGGGGAGACGACCGCCGCCCGCTTGCCGAGCCGCTGGATGTGGATCCGGTCGGCCACCTCGAAGACCTGCGGCATGTTGTGCGAGATGAGGATGACCGGCAGACCGCGTTCGCGGATGCTCTCGATCAGCTTGAGCACCTGGCGGGACTCCTTGACGCCGAGTGCCGCGGTCGGCTCGTCCAGGATGATCACCTTGCTGCTGAAGGCAGCCGCCCGCGCGACCGCGACGGCCTGCCGCTGGCCGCCGGACAGGCTCTCCACGGCCTGTCCCATGTTCTGCAGCGTCCCGATGCCCAGCGAGGTCATCTGCGTCTTCGCCTGCTTGCGCATCCCGGTGCCGTCGAGCATCCGGAGCAGCGACCCGAGCGGACCGGAACGGCGCTCTTCCCGGCCGAGGAACAGGTTGCCGGCGATGTCGAGCGAGGGCGACACCGCGAGCGTCTGGTAGACGGTCTCGATGCCGTGCTTGCGGGCGTCCAGCGGCGTCTTGAAGGTCACCCGCTGACCGTCGAGCAGGATGTCGCCCTGGCTGGGCGCCTCGGCCCCGGACAGGCACTTGATCAGCGTCGACTTGCCGGCGCCGTTGTCACCGATCACCGCCAGCACCTCGCCCGGGTAGAGCTCGAGGTCGACCGCGTCGAGTGCCACGACGTGCCCGTACGTCTTGACGATCTGGACGGCCTGCAGCACCGGCTGCCTCGTCTGGGCCGTGGGGGTGGCCTCCTGGCTGGTGACGGTCATGCGCGAGCCCTCCTGATCCACTGGTCGACCGAGACGGCGACGATGATGAGAATGCCGACGGCCAACGTCTGGTAGTAGACGTCGAGGCCGGCCAGCGTGAGCCCGTTGCGGAAGACCCCGACGATGAGGGCTCCGATGAGGCTGCCGAGCACCGTGCCGCGGCCGCCGAAGAGGCTGGTGCCACCGATGACGACGGCCGTGATGGAGTCGAGGTTGGCGTCGATGCCCGAGTTGGGGCTCGCGGCGTTCACCCGGCCGATGAGGATCCACCCGGTCAGTGCGTAGATCGCGCCGGCCGTGACGTAGACGCTCATGAGCACCCGCTTTACCTGGATGCCGGCCAGCCGGGCGGCCTCGGCGTCGTCGCCGACCGCGTAGACGTGCCGGCCCCAGGCGGTGTACCTGAGCACGAACGCGAAGACGGCGTACATGATCAGCATCACCACGACGCCGGTCGTGATCCGGACGTCGGCGATGGTGAAGGTCTCACCGAGCCAGGCCAACCCCGTCCCGAGCTCGGAGTCGCGGATGGTTCGGCCGGTCGCGTAGAGGAGGGTGAGCGCCACGAAGATGTTCAGCGTCCCGAGAGTGACGATGAACGGTGGCAGCCCGACCTTGGTCACGAGCAGGCCGTTCACGGCACCGGCGCCTGCCCCCACCAGGATCCCCAGCAGGAGCGCGAGCGGACCGGGGACGCCGGAGTCGAAGGCGGTCTTGGCCATCACCATCGACGAGAACACCATGATGGCGCCACAGGACAGGTCGATGCCGGCGGTGAGGATGATCAGGGTCTGACCGACGGCGAGCGCCCCGACGACGGCAACCTGCTGGGTGATGAGCGAGAGGTTGTTGGGCGTCGCGAACTTGCTGTTGAGCAGCCCGAAGACGATGACGCTGATCACAAGGACGACGGCCGGGCTCAACCACGGGTATCTGTGGAGAGTCGTCTGCACCCGCTGTGCGGGGGTGCGGGCCTCGAGGAACTCCTCGGCCGCGTCGTAGTGCGTGTCATCCGGTGCCGCGGTCGTTCCGCTCACGGGTGCCTCCTCTGCGTCGAAGGACGACTATCTTGGCGCGGGAGGCGTGACACCACCGCCGGCCCGGGACGCCCGGACCCTGCGGTGGGGGCAGCCGCCGGAGCGACCGCCCCCACCGTACGCGTCAACCTGATCTAGGACGAGAGGCTCAGCCCCACGCGTTGTCCAGGCCGTACTGCGGGTCCTCGCTCTCCACGCCCTCGGCAGGCACCTTGGCGATGAGCGTCACGCCGGTGTCGAAGAAGTCGAGACCCGGGGAGTTCTCCGGCTTCTCGCCCGTCTCAACGATCTCGATGATCGCGTCGACGCCGAGCTCCACCATCTTGGCGGGGTACTGCTGCGAGGTCGCGTCGATGGAACCGTTCTCCACGGCCTCCACCCCGGCCCGGCCGCCATCGACCGAGACCACGATGACGTCGTCGAGCGACTTGCCCGCCGCCTCGAGCGCGGCGGTGGCACCGGCCGCCGTCGGCTCGTTGATCGTGTAGACCACGTTGATGTCGCTGTTCTTGGACAGCAGCTGCTCCATGCCGGTGCGGCCGCCCTCCTCGTTGGCACCGGTGGCCACGTTGCCGACGATCTCGTACTCGCCGCCGGAGTAACTGCCGGTCTTAGGCTCGTCGCCGTTGATCTTCGGGTCGCCGATGTCCTGGATCCCCATGCCCTCGAGGAAACCCTGGTCGCGGTTGTAGTCGACCGAGACGACCTTGTCGTCGAAGATGTCCAGGAGCGCGATGACGGCCTTCTCGCCGCCGAGCTGCGCCGCGGCGTACTCGCCGATCAGGTTGCCGGCCTTGCGGTTGTCGGTGGCGAAGGTGATGTCGACCGTCTCCGGCGGGTCGGGCGGGGTGTCCAGCGCGATGACGAAGAGGCCCTCGTCGCGGGCCCTCTGGATCGCGTCGTTGACCCCCGTCGACATCGGGGTGATGAGGATGCCCTGCTGCTGGGCGGTGATCGCGGCTTCGATGGCGTCGATCTGACCCTGGTCGTCACCCTCCTCCTTGCCGGAGGCGATGGTGATGTCGATCCCCTTCGCGTCCGCGGCTTCCTCCGCCCCCTCTTGCATGGCGACGAAGAACGGGTTGGTCGAGTCCTTGGTGATCAGCGAGATCGCGATGTCCTCGCCCCCGCCACCCCCGCCACCGCCCTCGGTGGACGTGTCGTCCCCGTCGTCCCCGCCGCACGCGGCCAGGGCCAGCATGCCGGCGAGCGTGACACTCAGGAGGCTGATCCCCCTGGCCCTCTTCGTCCTGCGAATCATCAGATCTGTCCTCACGTCGGTCGGGAAGGGTGATCATGGCCCATTGACAACGTTGTCGTCGTGGTCCTTAGTTGTAGCCCTGAGGTTGCTCCCTCGTCAAGGCATTGTTTCGCCAGGAGGCGTACGTGACGGATCCGTTACCCGCACCGCCCCGTGCCGTGCGCGCGACCATGCGGGAGGTGGCGGCGCTGGCCGGGGTCAGCCTCAAGACGGTGTCCCGGGTGCTCAACGGCGAGTCTGGCGTCGCCGCGGAGACCTCCGAGCGGGTCCGGCGAGCGGCCGAGGAACTCAGCTTCCAGCTCAACCTCGGCGCCCGCAGCCTGCGCCGCAGCGACGGCCGCACCGCGACCATCGGCCTGATCCTGGAGAACGTCGAGAACCCCTATTCCTCGGCCATCCACCGGGCAGTCGAGAACGTGGCGCGGGAGCGCGGGGTCTACGTGTTGGCCGGCAGCCTGGACGAGGACTCGCAGCGGGAGCGCGAGCTGGTGGCCTCCTTCAGCTCGCGCCGGGTGGACGGGCTGGTCATGATGCCAACCGGGACCGACCACAGCTACCTGCAGCCCGAGCGGCGGGCGGGCACCCCGATGGTCTTCGTCGACCGGGCGCCGGGCCTCCTGGACGCCGACGTCGTGGTGACAGACAACCGGGCCGGAGTCCGGACCGGAGTCGAGCATCTGATCGCGCACGGCCACCGCCGGATCGGTTTCCTCGGCGACCTGCTCCGCATCAGCACCGCTCGGCAGCGGCATCAGGGCTTCGTCGACGCGATGCGTGCCGCAGGCCTGCCGATGGCCGACCGCGACACGGTGCATGACACGGTCACCGCGGAGGCGGCGGAGGCGGCCACCACCGCCCTCATGAGCCGCGATGACCCGCCGACCGCTCTCTTCACAGCGCAGAACCTCGTGACGTACGGCGCGCTGCGTGCCCTGCGCCGGCTGGATCTCCAGCACCGGATCGCCCTCGTCGGCTTCGACGACTTCTACCTGGCCGATGTGCTGGACCCGCCGGTGACCGTGGTCGCCCAGGACCCACACGCGATCGGGCGCCTGGCCGCCGAGCGCCTGTTCCGCCGGCGCGACGGCGACACCGCCCCCTTCGCCACCGAGGTGGTACCGAGCCGCCTGATCGTGCGAGGTTCCGGAGAGATCCCTCCGCCACCCTGAGCCCCACGAGCGTGTCGTCGGACGACGAACCAGCACCAGGAGACGACGGCCTACCCTCGGCGCATGCGTGACGACATCTCGAGCCAACCCACGCAGCTCGTCCTGGCCCGCTCCGACGACACCCAGCTGGTTGTCCGTGCCCGCGCGATGACGACCGACGGGACGCGGCGCCTCCTCGGGATCACGGGCAGCCCCGGCGCGGGCAAGTCGACGCTCGCCGACGAGATCGTGTCAGCGCTCGGTGACCTGGCGGTGCTCGTCCCGATGGACGGCTTCCACCTCGCGCAGCAACAGCTCGACCGACTCGGCCTCGCCGCCACCAAGGGGGCGATCGACACCTTCGACGTCGGCGGTTTCGTGCATCTGCTGATGAGGCTGCACGCGGCGGACGAGGACGTCGTCTACGCGCCGCTCTTCCGCCGCGACCTCGAGGAGCCCATCGGATCCGCCGTCGCCGTGCCGAGGACGGTGCCTCTCGTCGTCGTCGAGGGCAACTACCTGTTGGCGGACTCAGGTGGATGGGAGCGCATCCGGCCTCTGCTCGCCGAAGCCTGGTACGTGGAGCCCGACGACGAGGTGCGCGTCGAGCGACTGATCTCGCGGCACATGACCTTCGGTCGGGACCGGTCCGCAGCGGAGGCGTGGTCGCTGGGCACCGACCAGGCCAACGCGCAGGTCGTCGAAGCCACTCGCGCCCGGGCCGACGTGATCGTCCGGGGCCAATGATCGGTCAGCGCGGCAGACGCCCGCCAGGGGTCGGCCCGTCGGTCACGGCGCGGCCGCGGCGTCTTCGGGCCGAGGCGGTCGGCAGGCGACCACCTCGGCGCCCAGCGCCTGCCAGGGGCCGGCCGACCACGGGACGACGAACGCCGCGCCACGTTCCACGGTCAGCGCGCCGCCCCGCTCGGTGCGGACCTCACCGATGCCGGCGAGAACCAGGCCCACAGCGAAGCCCTGCTCCACCTCGCCAGAGCGCGGCAGGAGCGCCGCGCGGAAGTAGCCGTCCGCGCGGTCGGTGAGCAGGGTTCGCGGCCGGCCGCCGCTCAGGCCCGGTGCCCGGACCAGCTCGGCGAGCTCCTCCGGCTCCAGCGGGCGCAGCCGCAGGGCGTCCAGCACCGTCGGGAATCCCAGGCCGAGGTGACCGTCGCGCGCGCCGTCCACGGCGAAGCCGTCCCACTCGAGCAACGCCGACAGGTCGGTCGGCTCCTGGAGCTCGAGGACCAGCACGCCCGCGTCGATGGCGTGCGGCAGCCCCGCGGGGACGAGAACGGTGTCGCCGGCGCGAACGGCGTGCCGGTGCAGCGACCCGAGCAGGCCCGCGCTGTCCCGGCGGTCCACCATGTCGAGGACCTGGCTCTTGGTCATCGTCTCGGCGAAGCCGAGGCCGACCGCGGCGCCCTCCGGTGCCTCGAGGACGACCCACGCTTCCGTCTTGCCGTGGTCGAGGGCCAGATGACGTCGGGAGAAGGCCTTGTCGGGGTGGAAGTGCACCGGCAGTCGCTGGTCGGGGTCCAGCAGCTTGACGAGCAGCTCGCTGCTCTCGCCGAATGCGCCGAGGTGTTCCGGCCCGAGCCAGGCAACCGGGTCGTCGGCAACAGCGTCACGCAGCAGCCTGCCATCAGGCAGTTCCGACAACCCGACCCGGTCCTCGCCGAAACGGGTAACAGTCGACCCGATCCACTCCTCCGGCCGCATCGGGCCACCCGGGCCGCCACGCAGGGCGCCGATTCGGTCACCCCCGCGGTAGAAGTGCGGGAACTGGTTGGTCGGGAGCCGCACGGGCGGCAGGTGGACACTGTGCTCGACCACGTGCGCCAGGGAGGTGACTGCATCCACCTCATGGCGGAGCGGAATGGCGGGCACGGCGCCGCTGCGCTGCACGGACAGCGCTGCGGCGGCATTCGCCCGGGCCAAGGCGGTCGCTACGTCGACGTCGTCGGCCAGAGATGCGGCGAGGTAGCCGGCGAAGGTGTCTCCCGCGCCGGTGGTGTCGACCACCACTACCGACCGCCCGGGCGCGTGGTGCCGCGCCCCGGTCCGGTCCCGGTAGACGGCCCCGTCCGCCCCCAGGGTCACGACCACGGCGGGCACCCGGACCAGTAGTCGGTCCACCTGCTCGTCGACCTGCCCGCCTGCGTGAGTGCCGGCTTCCGCGGTGTTGCCGGCGGCCAGCTCCCGAGCCTCGCCCTGGTTGACGACCAGCACGTCCACGGCGTCGAGCGGCAAGGCGTCGGCGGCGACGGCCGGCGCGGCGTTGAGGACGACCGTGACACCGGCGCTCCTGGCCGCCCGAGCCGCCACAGCGACCGTCGGCAGCGGGACCTCGAGCTGCATGAGCAGGACCCGGGCGTCCGTAACCGCGGCCAGCTCCTCCGCCGTGAGGTCGACGAGCTCGGCGTTGGCGCCGGGCGCGACGACGATGGCATTCTCCCCCGCGGCGTCGAGCAGCACCACGGCCAGCCCGGTCCGAGTCTCGGTCGACCGAACCAGGCCCTCTATGCCGTCACCGGCGAGAACCTGGCGCAGCTCCGCTCCCTCCTGATCCGCTCCGGCCGCGCCGACAAAGCGGGTGACCGCCCCGGCCCTGGCCGCGGCAACAGCTTGATTGAGTCCCTTGCCGCCCGGGCCGTCGGCGCGCCCGGCGGAAAGCACGGTCTCGCCGGCAGCGGGCAGGGCGTCGACGAACAGAGCGATGTCCATGTTCGCGCTGCCGAGGACGGTGACGCCGGAGCCGGGCACACCCGAACGCTACGGGCATCCCCGGCGGAAGGACGGCTTACCTACCCCCGCGAAGCATCGGCGGCATCAGCAGGTCGGCATCCCCCCGTCGGTAGAGCTGCGCCGGCCGGCCGCCCTGACGGGTCGTCGTCTCCCCCGTCTCGGCCAAGAACCCCGGCGCTCCTGTCACCTTGCGGTGGAAGTTGCGCGGGTCCAGCACCTCCCCCCACACGACCTCGTACACCCGCCGCAGCTCCCCCACCGTGAATGGCTCCTGGCAGAACGACGCGGCCAGCGGCGTGTACTCCAGCTTCGACCGGGCCCGCTCCACCCCGTCGCGCACGATCTGCGCATGGTCGAACGCCAGCTTCCTCGGCGCGGCCAGCAGCTCGGCCACCGGCTTCCACTCCGCCTCGGCGGCATCCGAGCCGGCGACCGGGCTCGGCAGCTCGGGCGCGAGCGCGAGGTGGGCGACGCTCACGACGCGCATCCGCGGGTCTCGCGTCGGATGGCCGTACGTTCTCAGCTGCTCGAGATGGACGTCCTGCAGGGTGAGCCCGGTCTCCTCGTGGAGCTCACGCCGGGCAGCGGCCTCGATGTCCTCGTCCACATACACGAACCCGCCGGGCAGCGCCAGGCGGCCCTGGTAGGGCGGGCCTCCCCGACGTACGACAAGGGCCTGCAGCTCGTCGTCGCGGACGGTGAGGACCACCAGGTCGACGGTGACCGCGAACGGCGGGAACTTCGCCGGGTCGTATGACGTCACCCGGACAGCCTATCTCGTCGCATTGACGATAACCAGTGCATGTGGCAGAGTCTTAATCGTCAGAACGACGATAACGAGGTGGGACAGATGGCCGACATCACGACACTCCCCTTCCTGCGGCACCTGCGCAGCGCTCCGACCAGCCACGTCCTGCACCTGAGCAACGGACGGACGCTGCACGACGCGACCGGCGCGGCGTTCTGGTTCCGGCCGCTCACGGCGGCGGTCAGCGAGGTGCCGGTCGACGACCGCGAGCTGCCGCTGCAGGTGCGCGCGCGGACGAGCGACTTCCAGGAGGTGTTCGTCCAGCTGACCGTGACGTTCCGGGTGACCGACCCGTCGCTCGCCGCGCGCCGGCTGGACTTCTCGATCGACCTGCTGACCGGCCGGTGGCGCGCCACTCCCCTGGAGCAGCTCGGCTCCGCACTCAGCGAGCTGGCCCAACAGCACGCGCTCGACATGATCGCCCGCCTACCCCTCGCCGAGGCGCTGGTCGACGGCGTCGCGGCGGTGCGGGCGCAGGTGGCCGACGGGCTCGCCGCCGACCCGCGGCTGGCCGAGATCGGCGTGTCCGTGCTCGGTGTGCGGGTGGTCGCGCTGCGGCCCGAGCCCGAGGTCGAGCGGGCGCTG
>DASVED010000105.1:0-3673 GCA_036380775.1 Actinomycetes bacterium | reverse complement strand
AGGCGCGCGGCGAGGCGGTCGCCGCGATGAAGGCTGAGGGCATCGAGTACGACGAGCGGATGGAGCTCCTGGAGGCGGTGACGCACCCGCAGCCGCTCAAGGAGCTGCTGGGACACGCCTACGAGACCTATTGCCGCGGGCACCCGTGGGTTGCGGACCACGAGCTGCGGCCGAAGTCGGTCGCGCGCGACATGTCCGAGCGGGCCATGACCTTCACGGAGTACGTCGCGTTCTACGGGTTGGCGCGCTCCGAGGGGCTGGTGCTGCGCTACCTCGCCGACGCCTACAAAGCGCTGCGCCAGACGGTGCCGGAGGCGGCACGGACCGAGGAGCTGACCGATCTCACCGAGTGGCTCGGCGAGCTGGTCCGTCAGGTCGACTCCAGCCTGCTCGACGAGTGGGAACGGCTGACGTCGCCCGAGCCGGAGGACGTGCGGGCGGGGCGCGTGCGCGACGAGCGGCCGCCTGCAGTGACGGCCAACCCCCGGGCGTTCCGGGTCCTCGTGCGCAATGCGATGTTCCGCCGGGTCGAGCTTGCCGCGCTGCGGCACTACGCCGACCTGGGCGAGCTCGACGCCGAGTCCGGCTGGGACGCCAGGACGTGGGAGGAGGCGATGGCCGGCTACTGGGCCGACCACGACGCGCTGCAGACCGGGCCCGACGCGCGCGGCCCGCACCTGCTGCTCGTCACCGAGGAGCCGGCTCGCTGGGTCGTCCGGCAGGTCTTCGACGACCCGGCAGGAGACCACGACTGGGGCATCTCCGCCGAGGTGGACCTCGCGGCGTCGGACGACGCAGGCGAGGCGGTCCTGCGCGTGACCACCGTGGACCGACTGGACTGACCCGCGAGATGCCACATCGGGAGTGCCAGGTCTGGCAGGCTGCCGGCGTGACTCGTGACACCCGCCGCCGGACGGCAGCAGCGCTGCTGGCGACCGTTGCGGTGGCTGGGCTGCTGGTGAGCGGCCCGCCCGCGGTCGCCGCCACGTCGCTGCCGGAGTTCCGGTCGAGCGTACGCACGATCGATGCCGCGCTGGCGGACCGGATGACCTACAGCTGGCGGCGGGGCTGCCCGGTCCCGCGGCGCGACCTGCGCTACCTACGGGTGACCTTCGTCCGGTTCGACGGCACCGCCCGGCAGGGCGAGCTGGTCGTCCACGAGAACCACGCCCGACCTGTTGTCGGCGTGTTCCGCGCGCTCTACCAGGCCCGCTTCCCGATTCGGCGGATGCGACTTGTGGACGACTACCAGGGCAGCGACGACGCGTCGATGGCTGCCAACAACACGTCGGCCTTCAACTGCCGACGAACCACGGGTGGGACGTCGTGGTCCGAGCACTCGTACGGCCGGGCGATCGACATCAACCCGGTGCAGAACCCCTACGTCTACGGCGACGTCGTGGAGCCGCCGGCCGGTGAGGCCTACGTCGACCGGTCACCCCTGCGCAAGGGCATGGTGACGCGCACCGTCCGCGCGGCGTTCGCCGACATCGGGTGGAGCTGGGGGGGCAGCTGGTCGACCCGCAAGGACTACCAGCACTTCTCGTCGACCGGGCGCTGACCGGCGGGCCCGAGCGGACGACGGGGCTCGGTCTCAGTCGCCGACCTGGCCCCAGCCGTGCCACCGGTCGACCTCGACCCAGGCGTTGACCCGCCCCCGGCGCCGCTCGGGGTAGTCACGGCCGCGGTAGTGCCGGGACAGCCGGTCGATGCCCTCGAGGTTGTCGTCGTCGGCCATGTCCACGACCCGGCCCTGCATGCTCACGTGGGTGTACCAGTCGTCATCGGCGAGCACGCTGATGCTGACCCGGGGGTCCTCGCGCAGGTAGTCGAGGCGCTTGCGGCCCTCGTCCATGTTGACCAGGATCCGGTCACCCTCCATCAAGTACCAGGTCGGGACGGACACCGGCTGACCGTCCGGGCGGACGGAGGTGATGACAGCCGGGTTGGGCCGGGACAGGAGCTCTCGGACCTCGGGCGGGAACGTCGTGGTCGTCGTCATCCTCGAGCCCTACCCCGTCGGGAGGAGCTCAGACCGGTCATGCGCCGAGCGCCCGCCACACACCCGGGCCGGCCTTGCCGTCCGCCGGCCAGCCGCGGCTGCGCTTGAGCGCGTTCACCCGGCCCTCGGTGATGTCCCCGAAGAACCCGGTGCGGTACTTCTTCCGCATCCGCAATGCCGTCTGGAGTGCCTTGACGACGACGCCCTCATCGCCCTTGCGGAGCGTCGTCCAGGTGAACTTCGTGATGCTGGAGCGCACGGGCACGGTGATCACCTGGCCGACCCGGATGACGTCGGTCTTCAGCCCGCTCGCCGACTTGATGCCGGACACCGTCGACCGCCATCGCGCCGCGATCCGGCTCAGGCTGTCGCCCGACCGCACCGTGTAGAGCATGCGCGACGGCAGGGCGCGACCGGACACGACCTGCTCGCCAGACGGCGGTGCGGCGGTCGTGCCGCGGCGGGCCGCTGCCCAGGTCGCCTCGGTCGTCGTCCCGGTGACGTTCAGCCCCGCCCGCTTCTGCAAGGCGATGACGGCGGACTCGGTGATCGGCCCGAAGAAGCCGGTGACCGGGGTGACGGAGAGCAACCGCTGGAGCTGCGTGACGTAGGCACCGGTGGATTCGCGCTTCAGCAGCGGGGTCCCGGTCAGGCTCATCGCGCTGGTCGGTGTGGGGCACGGAGTGGCGCGCGGTCCGGACCACGGTGGCGCGGTCGCTCCCTCGACCGCGATGCACGGCCCGTAGTCGATCGCCGCGGCCTTGCCGGTCCACCACGAGGTACGCGCCATGGCGCCGTTCCAGGCCAGCGAGATGTGCAGGTGGTCGCCGTGGCTCTCGCCGCCGCTGTAGGCACGCCAGCCGTCACCGGCCCGGTAGGAGCTCCAGATCCGGCCGTCGTAGATGACGTACATGACGCCCAGCCGGCGCGCCTGGTACGCGATCATGCCGTTCGGCCCTGGCGCCAGGAGCCAGGTCAGGAACCGGGTGGCCAGCTCCTTCTCGGCGGGCTTGGACGCGTCCAGGCCCCAGTCCCAGGCCCGGCCCTCCTTGTGCTCGCTGCTGGCTCCGACGTCGCAGGCGCGGGTCACGCCGAGGTCCCGGCCGCCGTAGGCGCCGAGGAGCATGCTGCGCAGGGCGCCGGTCCCGGGCTTGACGACCGGGTCGCACGACGTCTGCGGCAGGTAGGGCGCGAAGCCCTCGACGATCGCCGGTGCCGGCTTGGGGGGCGTGGGGTTCGCGGCGGCGTGCGCGGGCGCCACGCCGAGCACCGTCCCGCCGACGAGGGCAGCCACCGCCGCAGCCAGGACCTGCCGGCCCACCCGTCCCCTGTACCGCCTGCGCCCGCGTGTCACGCAGAACATGCTCGGCGGTCCCAGGCGTCACCTGAACCCCATTTGTCCCAAGCCAGAGAAAATCTTGGTACAGGTGCGGCGCGGCGCCTTGCGCGGACGGGCGCCCGGGTGCCTCAACCGGTCGCCGGGGTCTCCGGAAGGGCCATCCACTCCGCCCAGGTCATCTCACGGGGCACGTAGCGAGGCTTTTCGAACGGCCAGTCCTGGGCGACCCAGTAGGGCACCAGCTCGTCCAGCTCCGCCTCGACGTCGCTGCCCACGAGCGAGTCCACGACCCACCAGGACACGTCGGCGTCGGCGCCCGCCCGCTCCGGCGG
>DASVED010000104.1:0-18900 GCA_036380775.1 Actinomycetes bacterium | reverse complement strand
CACACCGCTCGCGGCACGAGAGCCCGGTCACATTGTGTGACCGGGCTCTCCCGTGTCCGCGGGAACACGGCGCGTCGTGTGACCGAGCACACGGCCGCAGAATTGGCCCTGGCCGGGGCAGTTGTTGCATGGTCGATGAGTGGGACAAGCGCGTGGGGTCGTCACGACCTCGTAACTCTGTGTGATGACGACAGCGTGTCGTCGCCCGCCCACGCCGCCCGCGAGGAGTGGCCGGGTCCGCCGGGCCGGACCGCCGCCCTCGCTGCCCGAGCCTCGCCCCCTGCTGGAAGGACCCACCCGTGAAGAACCGGATCTCGATCCGGGGGATCGCTGTGGCGACCGGAGTCGTCATGGCCTCGTCGGTCGTCGGCGCGGCGGCCGCTGGTGCCGAGCTGCCGATCGGCGACACGTCGGTGACCAGGATCGGCCCGCTGCCCTCCGACGCATCCATCACCCGCACCGCCAAGCCGGCGGGCGAGTTGCGCCAGGAGATCAAGGCGAAGCACCGCCGGCAAGCCGCCCGCGCGGACCGTCAGGCGCGCGCCGCCGCTGACCAGCGCGCGTCGCGGTCGGCGCGCTCGTATGGTGGCGACCCTCGTGGGATCGGAGCCGGTCTCGCGGCCTCGGAGTACGGCTGGGGTGCCGGCGAGTTCTCCTGCCTGGACTCGTTGTGGACCCGGGAGTCCGACTGGGACGTGCATGCGACCAACCCGTCCTCGGGTGCCTACGGCATCCCGCAGGCCCTGCCGGGCTCGAAGATGAGCGCCTACGGCGGCGACTGGCGGGACAACCCCACCACCCAGATCGAGTGGGGCCTCGCGTACATCGACCAGACCTACGGCACCCCCTGCGGCGCCTGGTCCACCTTCCAGTCCCAAGGCTGGTACTAGCCCGCGGCCCGACCGCCCGCGCCCCTTCGCGATGACCACGTTTACGTGGTCAACACATACTTCGCCATGCGTCTATGCGTAGCGAAGCGAGCGTTGACCACGTTTACGTGGTCAACTCCGGCGGGGGTCAGGGGTGGGTCATGCGGAGTACGTCGAGAGCCTCGTCGAGCTGGGCCTCCGTGAGGTCGCCGCGGCCGACATAGCCCTGCTCGAGCACCACCTCGCGGATCGTCTTGCGCTCGGCGAGTGACTGCTTGGCCACCTTGGCGGCCGCCTCGTAGCCGATATAGCGGTTGAGCGGTGTGACGACCGACGGCGACGACTCGGCGTACTCCCGGCAGCGCTCGACGTCGGCGGTGATGCCGTCGACGCACCGGTCGGCGAGCAACCGGGACACGTTGGCCAGCAACCGGATCGACTCGAGCACGTTGCGCGCGAGCACCGGCAGCATCACGTTGAGCTCGAAGTTGCCGGCCGCGCCCGCGAAGGTCACCGTGCCGTCGTTGCCGATCACCTGTGCGCAGGCCATCAGGGTGGCCTCAGGGATGACGGGGTTGACCTTGCCCGGCATGATCGAGGACCCGGGCTGAAGGTCGGGCAGCTGGATCTCCGCCAGGCCGGTGCGCGGTCCCGAGCCCATCCATCGGATGTCGTTGCAGATCTTCGTCATCGAGACGGCGACGGTGCGCAGCTGGCCGGACAGCTCGACGAGGGCGTCGCGCGCGCCCTGCGCCTCGAAGTGGTTGCGTGCTTCGGTCAGCGGCAGATCGAGGTCGGCGGCGACACGGCCGATCACGGCGGCGGCGAACCCGGCCGGCATGTTGATGCCGGTGCCCACCGCGGTGCCGCCGAGTGGTAGCTCGCCGACCCGCGGGAGCGTCGACCGCAACCGCTCCGCGCCGATCCGCACCTGCGCCGCATAGCCGCCGAACTCCTGCCCCATCGTCACCGGCGTCGCGTCCATCAGGTGCGTCCGGCCGGACTTGACGACCGAGGCGAGCTCGTCGGCCTTGCGCTGCAACGACGCCTCGAGGTGCTCCAGCGCCGGCAAGAGGTCGGTCACCACGCTGCGGGTCGCCGCGATGTGGATGGCCGTCGGGAAGACGTCGTTGGACGACTGCGAGGCGTTGACGTGGTCGTTGGGGTGCACGTCACGACCCAGCCGGCGGGTGGCCAGTGTGGCGATCACCTCGTTGGCGTTCATGTTGCTCGACGTGCCGGAGCCGGTCTGGAACACGTCGATGGGGAAGTGCGCGTCGTGCTCGCCGCGGGCAACCTCGGCGGCCGCGTCGTGGACCGCTCGCGCAACGTCCTCGTCGAGCACCCCGAGCTCGGCGTTCACCATGGCCGCCGCGCCCTTGATGGTGCCGAGAGCGCCGATCAGAGACCGCTCGATGGGCGACCCGGAGATCGGGAAGTTCTCGACGGCACGTTGGGTCTGGGCTCGCCACAGGGCGTCGGCCGGGACGCGGACCTCGCCCATGGAGTCGTGCTCGGTCCGGTAGCCGCCCTCAGCGTCGTCGCTCATGCGACTTTCCTACCTCACCCGGAACAGCAGGAGGCAGCCGCGGTGGGTCGAGCCCCACCACGGCCACCTCCTCACGCGGGCCGCACGAGACCGCTCCCCTGCGCCGGTCCGTGCCAGACCATCCCCGTGCGTGCCCCCGCGTTCCCCCCTGCGTTCCCCCGCTTGCGGGACCCCGTCTCTCCGCTGCACCGAGCCTCCCGCAGTACGGCGGGCCGGCACATGAGGCACCCCACCTCAGATTTCCGGCACATGTACCTCAGACGGTCGTTGACGGCGGTGCGGTGTCCCGGGACCGTGTGCACGTGCCGCAACGCCAGGTGTTCGTCGGACGGGCCGAAGAACTCGCGCAGCTCACCGACCTGGTCGCCGACGCCGCGGCCGGGCGGCCCGGTCTGGCACTGCTCAGCGGCGAGGCTGGCGCGGGCAAGACGCGGCTGCTGGACGAGCTCCTGACCCACGTACCCCGCAGGACGCTCGCCTGCCGCGGCACCGGGGTCGGCTTCCTCGGCGGCCGCATCCCGTACGCACCGCTCATCGGCGCCCTGCGCTCCCTCCTGTCCCGGGTGCCGCGCGCCGAGGCACCGCGCGTCCTCGGCCCCGACCCGAGCGACCTGGCGCTCCTCCTGCCGGAGCTCGGGCCGCGACCCGAGGCCGGGTCCGACCAGGGCCGCCTGATCGCCTCGGTGTCCTCCGTGTTCGACCGCGCGGCGGGGGTCCGGCCGACGGTCCTGGTGCTGGACGACCTGCACTTCGCCGACGTCGCCACGCTGGAGATGCTCGCGTTCCTCTGCGCCGCGCTGGACCAGCAGCGGCTCGCGGTGGTGGTCGCCTACCGCCCGGACGAGGCGGGTGACGTGCTCGGCGAGTGGCTGGCCGACCGGCGGCGCGCGCCGCACGTCCGCGAGATCGCCCTGCGGCCGATGTCGCTGGAGGAGACCCACGTCCAGCTCACCGACCTGCTCGGCGGCGACCCCCGGTCCGTCCTCGCCCCGGCGCTCACGGCGCGGATCCATGGGCGGTCGGCCGGCAACCCGTACGCCGCCGAGGCGCTGATGCGGGCCGCGCTGGCCGGCGACGCGGACACCCTGCCGGCCAGCCTGCGCGAGGTCCTGGTCGGCCGGACCCGGGCCTGCAGCGCCGGCGCGACCGAGCTGCTGCGCATCGTCGCGGTCGCGGGGGAGCGCGTCTCTCCCGTCGTGCTGGCCGACGCCGTGCAGCGACGCGGCCAGCCCGAGCGGCTCGACGACGCCGTGGACGAGGCGGTGCGAAGCCAGCACCTCGTGGTGGAGGCCGACGGCGGCCTGTCGCTGCGGCACGCCCTTCTCGCGGAAGCGCTCTACGCCGACCTGCTCCCCGGCGAGCGGCGGTCGCTGCACGGACTGCTCGCCGACGCGCACGAGGCGGTCGACCGGCGTCCTGCGGTGGTGGCCGAGCACTCCGACCGGGCCGGGGACTCCCGCCGGGCTCTCCTGTGGTCCTTCCGCGCGGCTCAGGCGGCCGAGGAGGTCTACGCCTACGACGAGGCGCACCGGCAGTACGACCGGGTGCGGCGGCTGTGGCCGGTCGTGCCCGACGCGCAGGACCTGGTGGGCGCGGACGCGATCGAGGTGTTCTCGATGGCGGCGTCGATCGCCGCGATCTGCGACCACGACGTGACTGCTGTCGAGATCATCGAGCGGGCGAGGAGCTGGCTGCAGGGCGAGCCGGACCCCGACCCGGTCCGGGTGGGAGTCCTGGAGGCGGCGTACGCGCGGTTCCTGCTCGACGCCGGACGGACCGACGCGGCGGAGGTGGCCGCCCGCCGCGCGGTGGACCTGGTGCCCGCCGACCCGCCGACCGCGGCCCGGGCGGTCGTGGTCTCGGGCCTCGTGCACGTCCTGGACTGGGTGGGTGGCGCCAGCGACTGGGAGCCGCTGGCCGACGAGGCGGTGGCGGTCGCCCGGGCGACCGGGGACGGAGCGGCGCTGGCCCGGGCCCTCGTGATCCGGGCGACGGTCAAGCCGCTCGCGCCGATGACCCTGCCGGACGCCCGTGAGGCCGTCCGGCTGGCGCTGGTCGACGGCAACCCCGAGCTCGTCGGCCAGACCTACAGCAACCTGGCCGACTGCTACCAGTGCCACGGCGAGGGCCGGCTGGGCGTCGACATGGCGGCAGAAGGGGTGGCTGCGGTGACCGAGCGGGGGCTCGGGATCCGGTACGGCTCCTGGCTCAACGCCCAGGCGGCCGAGATGTGCATCACCCACGGCTGGTGGGACGAGGCGGAGGCCTTCCTGGCCGCCGCTCTGCAGCACACCCGCCACGTCCAGGGCGCCAACCGGGACTACTCGCTGGCCAACCGGGCTCGCCTGTCGGCGGTGCGCGGTGACTGGGACAGCCTGGACGCCGACCTCGCCGAGCTGACTCGGCTGCCGGCGGTCCTCGACCTGCTGCGCTGCGAGGCCCGTGCCGAGGGCATGCTCTGGCGCGGCGACCCGGACGGCTCCCTCAGCGAGGTCGTCGGGCACACCGACACCGCATCGTCCCGGCTGCTCTCGATGGGAGCCCCGCTGGCCTGGCTGGCCACCCGGTCCCTGGCCGACCTGGTCGAGGCCCGGCGCGCGGCAGGGCACTCCGGCGACCGGGCGGACTGGTCGCCGACGGAGGAGTCGATCGTCGCGCTGGTCGACCGGGCCTGCGGGCCGGACGCCGTGCCGGGCAGCCGCCCGGTGGAGATGCGCGCGCTCTGCGACGCCGAGATGAGCCGCTACGAGGCTGCCGTCGGGCTCGAGGGCGCCGGTGGTGCGGAGCTGTGGCGGGACGCTGTGAAGGCCCTGGACAGCGGGCAGCGTCCGTACCACGCGACCTACGCCCGGTGGCGGCTCGCGCAGTCGCTGGCAGGGGTGCGCGAGCACGCCGAGGCGGCGCAGGCGCTGCGGGAGGCGTGGCGGGAGTCGCAACGGCTCGGCGCCCGGCCGCTGGGGGACGAGATCGCGGCACTTGCCCGGCGTACCCGCGTCGACCTCCGCACCCCCGTGGAGGTGCCGGACGAGCCGGCCAGCGGCGGTCTGGTCGCCACACTCACCGCGCGCGAGCGGGAGATCCTCGGCCACCTCGCAGCCGGCCGCACCAACGGCGAGATCGCACGGGCCCTGGTCATCAGCACCAAGACGGCGAGCGTCCACGTCTCGAACATCCTGCGCAAGCTCGAGGTCACGACGCGGTACGAGGCCGCGGAGCTGTTCGACCGGACTCGCGGCTGACGAGTACGTCGGGGCGGTTGGCCGGCCGCGACGAAGCCGTGACCGTCCGCCCCATGTACCTGGCGGGTCGGTCCGGGCTACCGTTCCGCCATGAGTGCCGACCCGCGGCCCGGCGGGCCTCGCGACTCCGACCACCTCGACGAGGACCCGGAGGCGCTCGAGGATCCGGTCCACAGCGGCGACGCCCGCCACCAGCACGACCTGCACCATCCGACGGCGGAGGCTGCCGAGCCGGGTGCTGCCGAGGTGCCGCCGTCAGGTGACGTCGCCGACCAGGACGGCTGAGCGAGGGCGGATGACACTCGGGGGAGTGGCTCGCGCGGGCATGGCTGTCGCGGTGGTCGTCGCGGCGATGGCCGGCTGCGGCGGGAGCGACGGGGACGCGGCGCCGGCGACCAGCGTGAAGGGGATCGAGGCCTCGCAGGTCGGCCCCGTCGTCGACGTCCGGACTGGCGGGCACCGGTTCGCGACGCGGTGTGCGGGCGAGAAGGATGGACCCGCCGTCATGCTGGTCTCCGGTCAGTCCGATATGGAGGACGAGTGGTCCGCCGTGCAGGCGCGCATCGGGACCTTCGCCAGGGTCTGTGCCTACGACCGGCTCGGTGTGGGTCGCAGCGGCCGGCCACCGGCGCAGCAGACCTTCGAGGACATGGCGCGCGACCTGCGCGAGGTGATGCGGCAGCTCGACCTGGAGCCGCCGGTCGTCGTGGTCGCGCACTCCCTCGGCGGGATGGTCGCCGTCACTCTGGCGCAGCAGGACCGCAAGGCCGTCGGGGCGCTGCTCCTGCTCGACGCGGTCGGCCCCGGCTACCCGCAAGCCGTGCTGGACCGGCTTCCTGCGGGCTCTGGCCGACGGGGGGCGGAGGAGCGCGCCGACTGGGCGGCGTGGATGTCGCCGGCTGGGAACCCGGAGCGGCTCGACGGTCGGCGAGTGTTCATGGCGGGCGCGTCCCTGGCCCCGCTGGGCGCGATGCCGCTGGTCGCGTTGACGCACAGCATCCCCGAGCACCCGGACAGCACGTCGGCGCGACAGCAGGCCGACCTTGAGTCGGCGTGGGAGGAGGGCCAGAACGACCTGATGACCCTGTCGTCGGTCGGCAGGCTCGAGCGGGTCGACCTGGCCGGCCACGCCATCGCGCGCGACCAGCCGGCCGCTGTCGTCGACCAGGTCCGTGAGATGGTCGGCGGCTAGCTGTCCTGCAGCCAGTCGAGGACGTCGGCGGCATGACGGTCCGGCGGGAAGACCGGGTACCAGACGTGGGTGATCCGGCCGTCGTCGACGACCAGCGTCAGCCGCTTGAGCAGCGCCGTCCCCGCGGCCTCGAACGTGGGAAGGCCCAGCGCAGCCGTCAGGCCGAGACCGGTGTCGGAGAGCAGCGGGAACGGCAGGTGCAATCGGTCCACGGCCTCCCGCTGGTAGGCCGTGTCCTGGGTGGACAGCCCGAAGACTCGCGCGCCCGCGGCGGCCAGGTCGGCGTGGTGGTCGCGGAACCCGCACGACTCCGGCGTGCACCCGCGAGCACCGGGGATCGCGTCCCAGTCGTGGACCAGTGGGTCCTCGCCAGGGACCCCGGTGCGCGGGTAGGCGTAGACGACCGAGCGGCCGGCCAGCCCCGACAGGTCCACCACCGAGCCGTCGGTTGCGGGCAACGCGACCGACGGCACCGACCGGCCGACGAGGTGGTCGGCGGCGCCGTCGTCGACCGGCTGCGGCAGGTCGGCGGGCAGGGACATCGGGTCGTGCGCGGTCACCGGACGGGTTCCATCGTCAGGTCGCCGTGTCGAAGTCGATCGCGGAGTAGGCCCGCAGCTTGTCCAGCCGGTGCTCGCTGCCGATGATGCGCGTCGTGCCGCTGCGGGAGCGCATCACGATCGACTCGGTGCGGACGCAGCCGCCGCTGTAGCGGACTCCCTGCAGCAGCTCGCCGTCGGTGATGCCGGTGGCGACGAAGAAGACGTCCTCGCCCTGCACCAGCTCATCAGTGACCAGGACCCGGGAGAGGTCGTGCCCGGCGTCGATCGCCTTCTGCTTCTCGTCGTCGTCCTTGGGCCACAGCCGGCCCTGGATCACGCCGCCGAGCGTCTTGAGGGCGCAGGCGGCGATGATGCCCTCGGGCGTACCGCCGATGCCGACGAGCAGGTCGATGCCGGTGCCCTCGCGGGCGGCCATGATGGCGCCGGCGACGTCTCCGTCGGTGATGAACTTGATGCGGGCGCCGGTCCCGCGGACCTCTTCCACCATTGCCTGGTGGCGGGGCCGGTCGAGGATGACGACCGTGACGTCCGACGGCGACTCCTTCTTGGCGCGCGCCACCCGACGTACGTTCTCGGCGACGGGGAGGCGGATGTCCACGACGTCCGCGGCGTCCGGCCCGGTCGCGAGCTTCTCCATGTAGAACACGGCGGACGGGTCGAACATCGACCCGCGCGGCGACACGGCCAGCACCGAGAGCGCGTTGCCCATGCCGAGCGCGGTGAGGCGGGTGCCGTCGATCGGGTCGACCGCGACGTCGCACTCCGGACCGCGGCCATCTCCGACGCGCTCGCCGTTGTAGAGCATCGGCGCCTCGTCCTTCTCGCCCTCGCCGATGACCACGACCCCGCTCATGCTCACGGTGTGGATGAGCTGGCGCATCGCGTTGACCGCCGCCCCGTCGGCGCCGTTCTTGTCGCCTCGCCCGACCCAGCGACCGGCGGCCATGGCGGCCGCCTCGGTGACCCGCACCAGCTCGAGGGCGAGGTTGCGGTCGGGCGCCTCGGGACGGGGTGCCAGGGGCTCGGGTGGCTCGGTCGACAGGGCCCCGCCGGTGGCGTCTCGGGCGGACTCGTCGGTCATCGTGCGCTCCCTCGTCCGGTGTGTCGGCGTGCCCGTGATCGTAGGCGTGCCGGGACCTCCGCCATCACTCGGCCGAGCAACTCGTGATCCGCAAGTGCGGAATGATGTCCGCTGGCAGCATCCGCAGATGCGGCCTAGGATTAGGGCCCATGACCGTCTTCAGCGTCCGGGAGGCTGCCGACCTGCTCGGGGTCAGCGACGACACGCTGCGCCGCTGGGCGGAGTCGGGCCGGATCGACACGACCACCACCTCGGCCGGCCGGATCGGGATCGAGGGAAAGGTCCTGGCGGCCGCCGCCCAGGCGATGGGCGACGGCGGCGACCCGGGCGCGGTGTCCCGGCAGTCGGCCCGCAACCGGTTCCGCGGCATCGTCACCCGGGTCATCCGCGACACCGTGATGGCGCAGGTCGAGATGCAGGCCGGCCCGTTCCGGGTGGTGTCCCTCATGAGCCGCGAGGCCGCTGACGACCTCGGGCTCGAACCGGGGGTGGTGGCCGTCGCCGCCGTGAAGTCGACCAACGTCGTTGTCGAAATTCCGGAGGTACGTCCGTGAGGCGCTCGCCGGCGGCCCTGGTGCTGGCGCTCGCGCTGGCCGGCTGCGGTGGGGACGACGGGTCGGCTGCCACGGCGAGCGCGACGGGCGAACCGTCGAGTGGCGCCGCCTCGGCCCGGTCACTGGGCGACGTCACGGTGCTGGCCGCCTCGTCACTGACCGAGGCGTTCACGACGCTGGGCGAGCAGCTCGAGGCTGACCACCCCGGGACCACCGTGCGGTTCAGCTTCGCGGCGAGCTCCGAGCTGGCGACCCAGATCACCCAGGGGGCGCCGGCCGACGTGTTCGCGTCGGCGAGCCCGGCCACCATGGAGCAGGTGGTCGACGCCGGCGCGGTGGCGGGCCAACCGAAGGTGTTCGTCCGCAACCGGCTGCAGATCGCGGTGCCGGCCGGCAACCCGGCGGGTGTCAAGGGCATCGAGGACTTCGGTCGCCAGGACCTGACGATCGCGCTGTGCGCACCCGAGGTGCCGTGCGGCGACGCCGCGGCCCGGGCCTTCGAGGCCGTCGGTGTGACCGCGCAACCGGACACCCTGGAGGCCGACGTGAAGGCAGTCCTGTCGAAGGTGATCCTCGGCGAGGTCGATGCGGCGATGGTCTACCGCACCGACGTTCGGGCGGCCGGCGACAAGGTCGACGGGCTGGACTTCCCGGAGTCGGCCGATGCCGTCAACGACTACCCGATCGCCGAGCTGGGCGACGCGCCGAACCCGGCCGGCGCGAAGGCGTTCGTCGACCTGGTCCGCTCGGCCACCGGGCTCGCCGTCCTGGCCGAGGCGGGCTTCGAGCAACCGTGAGGCGGTCGTCCGGTCGGGTGGCTCGTCCCGGTGCGCTGCCGCCCGCCCTCGCACCGTTCGCTGCCCTCGCCCTGCTCTTCCTGCTGCTCCCGGTGGTCGGGCTGGTGGCCCGGGCTCCGTGGCGCACGCTGCCCGAGGAGCTCACCCGCCCCGAGTCGTTGGAGGCGCTGCGCCTCTCACTGGTCTGCGCCAGCCTCGCGACAGTCGTCTGCATCGTGCTCGGCGTGCCACTCGCGTGGGTCCTCGCCCGGTCCGACCTCCCGGGCCGGTCGATGCTCCGGGCGTTGGTGACCGTGCCGCTCGTCCTGCCACCGGTCGTCGGCGGTGTCGCGCTCTTCACGGCTCTCGGCCGGCAGGGGATCGTCGGCCGCTGGCTCGACGAGTGGTTCGGCGTGACTCTGCCGTTCACGACGGCGGCGGTGGTGGTCGCGGAGGCGTTCGTCGCGCTGCCGTTCCTGGTCATCTCGGTCGAGGGAGCCTTGCGTGGCGCGGACCGGCGGCTCGAGGATGCCGCCGCGACGCTCGGCGCCTCCCGCTGGTACGTCGTGCGCCGCGTCACCCTGCCCCTCGTGGCGCCCGGGCTGGCTGCGGGGACGGTGCTCTGCTGGGCCAGGGCGCTCGGGGAGTTCGGTGCCACCATCACCTTCGCGGGCAGCTTCCCCGGGACCACCCGCACGATGCCGATCGAGGTCTACCTCGCCCTGCAGCGCGACCCGTCGGCGGCGATCGCCCTGTCGCTGGTCCTGCTGCTCGTCTCGGTCGCGGTCCTCGCCGGGCTGCGCGAGCGATGGCTCGGGACGTCGGCATGACGATGTCACCGCTGCCACCGATGTCGCCGCTGTCGCCGATGCCGGCAGGCGACGTGGCCCTGGAGGCCGACCTCCACGTCGTACGCGGGGACTTCGAGCTGTCCCTCGCCCTCTCGGTCGCGGCCGGCGAGGTGGTGGCGCTGCTCGGGCCCAACGGCGCGGGGAAGTCGACGGCCCTGCGCGCGCTTGCCGGCCTCCTGCCGCTGGACGGGGGGCTGGTCCGCATCGGCCGGGAGGTCGTCGAGGACGTCGAGGCTCGGGTGCGTGTCCCGCCGGACCGGCGCCGGGTGGGCGTGGTGTTCCAGGACTACCTGCTGTTCCCGCACCTGAGTGCGCGCGACAACGTCGCCTTCGGGCTGCGGGCGCGGGGCACCGACCGCGCGACGGCACGGGCACGCGCGGACGAGGCCCTCGCCGGCACCGGTATGGCCGAGCACGCCGGGAAGCGACCTGCAGCGCTTTCCGGCGGGCAGGCACAGCGGGTCGCGCTGGCGCGCGCTCTGGTGACCGATCCGCGGCTGATGCTGCTCGACGAGCCGCTGGCCGCCCTCGACGCGGGCACCCGGCTGGAGGTGCGCGCCGACCTGCGCCGGCGGCTGGCCGCGTTCCCCGGCGCGACCGTCGTCGTGACCCACGACGCGGTCGACGCCTTCGTGCTGGCCGACCGGCTTGTCGTCCTCGAGGGCGGACGCGTCGTGCAGACCGGCACACCGGCGGGCATCGCCCGCAGGCCGGTGACCGACTACGTCGCCCGGCTGGTCGGGCTCAACCTCTACCGGGGCGAGGCGACTGACGGCGTCGTGGCTCTCGACGGTGGCGGCACGCTGGTCGGCAGCCATCACGAGCGAGGTCGGGTGCTGGTTGCGTTCTCGCCCTCGGCCGTCGCACTGCACCGACGTCGCCCAGATGGCAGCGCCCGCAACTGCTGGTCGACGACGGTGGACTCGCTGGAGCAGCAGGGCGACACGGTCCGGGTCCGGCTCGCCGGGCCGATCGCCGCTCTGGCCGACGTCACCCCACTGGCGGTCGCCGAGCTCGGCCTGGCACCGGGCGCCGACGTCTGGGCGGCCGTGAAGGCGACCGAGACCACGGTCTACCCGGCCTGACCTCGACGGCCTCGCGTCGGCGAGGATGGCCACGTGACCGAGCAGCCCACCGACGCAGGCCCGCAGCCGGTGTCGCGCCGCCGCAAGACGGCCGGCGACCTGGTGCGGTCCATGGCGGTGGTTCTCGTGCTGGTCGGCGTCATCGTGGCGTTCAACGTCGCAGGCCAGCCCGACGAGGTGGTGCGAGTTGTCGACTACCCCTCCGCGATCGCCCAGGCCCGGTCGCAGGCGCCCTACGACGTGCTCGGCCCCGACCCGCTGCCGGACCGGTGGCGGGTGACCAGCGCGCGCACCGAGCAGGCGGGCGGCAGCGTCAGCTGGCACCTGGGGATGGTGACGAGGGACGGAGACTACGCGGCCGTCGAGCAGACAGACGGCGACCGCGACCAGTTCGTGCAGCAGTTCGCGGCCGGTGCCAGCCGGGCGGGGACGGCACGCACGGGCGAGTTGTCGTGGAAGCGGTTCGAGGACGGCGAGCCGGAGGACCGGGCGATGGTCCGCACCGTCGACGGTGTCACGACGGCCGTCGTGGGCAGCGCGTCGTGGGACGAGCTGGCCCAGCTCGCCGAGTCGCTGAGCAGCGAGTAGCTAGTCGGACCGAGCCGGCTGCGCCCGCTGCTCGCTCGCCAGCGCGCTGTCGAGCCGCGCCCTGGCACCGTCGAGCCACTGCTGGCACATCGTCGCCAGCACCTCGCCGCGCTCCCACAGCGCGAGCGACTCCTCGAGGGTCGCGCCGCCCGTCTCCAGGCGGCGGACCACCTCGATCAGCTCCTCGCGAGCCTCCTCGTAGGTCGGCCGCTCGCCGCTGGTCGCTGTGTCGTCGGGCACAAAGGTCACCCTACGGTCCGGCGTCGCCGACCACGCGGACCGTCAGCTCGCCCTCAGCGACGCGGGCCCGCACCAGCTCGCCCTCGTCGACGTCCCCGGGTCGGCGGACGACGAGTCCCGCGCTGGTCTGCAGGACCGCATAGCCGCGCTCGAGGGTCGCCGCGGGGGACAGTGCCGTCACCCTGGCCCGGGTGTGGGACAGGTTGTCCGCGGCGCGGTCCAGCGTCGCCGACAGGGAGCGCCGGGCCCGGTCTCGGGCCGCCGCGACCTCGTCGGCCCGCGGCGCCAGCATCGACACCGGGTCGGCGAGGCTGGGCCGCGAGCGCATCGCGCGCAGCGCCGCTCCCTCCCGGTCGAGCAGGGTGCGAACGGCCGACAGGTTCCGGCGCCGCAGCTGGGCGACGCGCTCCGTCTCCTCCACGACGTCGGGCACGACGCGCTTCGCCGCATCGGTGGGTGTCGACGCGCGCACGTCGGCGACGAGATCCAGCAGCGGCGTGTCCGTCTCGTGGCCGATGGCGCTGACGACCGGCGTGCGGCAGGCGGCGACCGCACGGACCATCGCCTCGTTCGAGAACGGCAGCAGGTCCTCCAGCGACCCGCCGCCCCGCGTGACGACGATGACGTCGACCTCGGGGTCCGCGTCCAGCCGCCCGATCGCTGCGTTGACCTCGGTGACCGCGCTCGGGCCCTGCACGGCGACCTCCTCGACCCGGAAGCGGACTGCCGGCCACCGGCGCCGCCCGTTCTCCAGCACGTCCTTCTCGGCGGCCGACGCGCGGCCGCACACCACGCCGACGACCTGTGGCAGGAAGGGCAGGAGCTGCTTGCGGTCCGCGGCGAAGACGCCCTCCGCGGCGAGGACCTGGCGCAGCCGGTCGAGCTGGGCGAGCAGCTCGCCGACACCGACCTGCCGGATCTGGTCGGCGGCCAACGAGAGGGTCCCGCGGCCGGCGTACAGCTGCGGCTTCGCGTGGACGACGACGTGCGCGCCCTCCGCGATCCCCGCGGCCGGCCCGTCGAGCAGCGCCACCGAGCAGGTGACGGGCAGCGACATGTCGGCGCTCGGGTCGCGCAGCGTGATGAACGCGGTGCGCTGGCCGGGACGACGCGTGATCTGCGCCACTTGCCCCTCGACCCACACGAAGCCGAGGCGACCGATCCACTCGGTCAGGAGCTGGCTGACCTTGCGCACCGGCACGGGTTGCTCCGCGGAGGTCTGCAGTCCCACGGTCGTCGAGGCTATCCGCCGGCCCCGGGTGAGGTCGGCTGCCGCGCTCCGGCCACCTACCATGGACGCATGCCCGACCCCGTCAAGCGTGTCCTGCTCGCTGCCCCCCGTGGCTACTGCGCGGGGGTCGACCGGGCGGTCATCACGGTCGAGAAGGCGTTGGAGACCTACGGCCCGCCCGTCTACGTGCGCAAGCAGATCGTGCACAACAAGCACGTCGTCGAGACCCTGCAGGAGCGCGGCGCCGTCTTCGTCGAGGAGAACGACGAGGTGCCCGAGGGAGCAACGGTCATCTTCTCCGCGCACGGGGTGGCGCCCATCGTGCACGAGCAGGCCGCGCAACGGCAGCTCAAGACCATCGACGCGACCTGCCCGCTGGTGACCAAGGTGCACCACGAGGCGCGCCGGTTCGCCGCGGACGACTTCGACATCCTGCTGATCGGCCACGAAGGCCACGAGGAGGTCGTCGGGACGTCCGGCGAGGCTCCCGACCACATCCACCTGGTTGACGGGCCGGGCGGCGTCGACAGCGTCGAGGTGCGTGACCCCGAAAGGGTCGCGTGGCTGTCCCAGACGACGCTGTCGGTGGACGAGACGCTCGAGACGGTGCGCCGGCTCCGGGAGCGATTCCCGGCGCTTCTCGACCCACCCAGCGACGACATCTGCTACGCCACCCAGAACCGCCAGATCGCGGTCAAGGACATCGCGGCCCGCAGCGAGCTGGTGATCGTGGTCGGCTCGACCAACTCGTCGAACTCGGTGCGGCTCGTCGAGGTCGCGCTGGAGTGCGGTGCACGGGACAGCCGGTTGGTCGACAAGGCCTCCGAGCTCGACGACGGCTGGCTCGACGGTGTCACCACGGTGGGCGTGACGAGCGGCGCCTCGGTCCCGGAGATCCTGGTGCGTGGCGTCCTGGACTGGCTCGCCGAGCGCGGCTACGGCGAGGTCGAGGAGGTCGTGTCGGCCGAGGAGAGCCTGCTCTTCGCGCTGCCCCCCGAGCTGCGCCGGGACATGAAGAAGGCGGCCGTCGCCGGCTAGACGCGTCGGTGTCCGAGGTAGACGACGTCCGCCGCGCCGCGTGCGAGGCGGACCTCGACCTCGACTGCGCGTACGTCGTCCAGCCGCTCGGCCAGTAGCCGTGCGTAGGGCTCGGACCGGTGCGCACTCCACACCGCCAGGACACCGCCAGGGCGGAGCGCATCAGTCGCGATGCCGACGCCGGCCGCGGCGTAGAGCGCCGTGTTGGCAGCGGTGACGGTCCAGTCGGGGCCGTTGTCGACGTCGAGGCAGATCACGTCGTACCTCTCCGGGTTGGCTCCCATGTGTTCGAGCACGTCCGTGACCACGATGTGCACCCGTGGGTCGGCGAGCGCGTCACCGGTCAGGTGCCGCAGGTGGGTGGCATGCCAGCTGACGAGGTGCTGCTCGATCTCGACCACGTCGATGTGCTCGAGCGTCGAGGCCGCGACGGCCTGCCGCAGCGAGAACCCGACGCCGAGCCCGCCGATGAGCAGCCGCCGGGCGTCGGGCCGCGCGTCGAGCGCCGCTGCGACGAGTGCCCGTTCCGACCGGCCGTCGCGGGTGTCCATCAGGAACACGCCGTTGCTGACGACCTCGTGGTGCTCGCCCACCTGACGCAGCACCAGCTCGCCGCGAGGCGTGGTGACCCGTTCGACGACGACCGGGTCCGTCAGCGTCGCACCAGGCGGCCGAGGAGCCGGGCGAGCACCACGCCCAGGGCGGCGGTGGTCCCGAGGAAGAGCAGCGGCGCCTGCAGGGCCATCGTGGTGCCGACGTCGAGGCCGATCTCGCGCGTGCCCGCGTTCAGGCCGCTCCGCCAGGCGATCGCCGCCGCAGCGCCGACGAACGTCAGGGGCGGCAGGACGACGCCGACCGCCAGCGATCGGGGTCGCAGCACCAGCGGCGTCGCAATGGCGGCGAGCAGGAACAGCACCGTCGACGGGAGGCCGAAGGACCCGTCGCGGGCGACGTCGAGCACCACACCGGGGGCCATCACGAGCACCGCGAGCAGGACCGCGAGCGGGGTCGGCAGTCCCTGCGACCAGATGGCACGCACCCGGTCGAGCTTCGACGGCGGTGGCGACGGGTCGACGCCGGCGGGCACAGTCGGTGGGGACTGGACAGCTGCCTGAGGGGCGGGCGCGACGACCGGCGGGGCATCGGCGGGAGACGTTTCCGCGGAAGCGTCGGAGGAGCCACGAGCCAGCGGGTCGAAGTCGAGCGGCAGCGAGTTCTGCGGCGGGACGAGCGAGACGTACCACGCCGTTGGTTCCGTCGGCGACGGGATGAGCGGGCTCTCCTGCTCGGGCGCGGGTGTGACGACCGGGAGCTCGCCGGTGTCGGGGGACGCGGTCACGCCGCAACGGTAGGTGCCGGACCCGGCGGCAACCGCGGTGACACGCGGACGCGCGCCAGCACGTCGGCGGGCCGGCTAGAGCGAGCGCACCGCCCGTGACTGCTCGGCCGCGGTCACCAGCTCCGGCGAACCCAGCGTCCTCGGCACCGACTCGACCGGCTCGGGGGTGGGCAGGTCGGCGTCGGTGACCTGCAGCTCGGCCATCTTGCGGGCCTGCACCAGCACGCTGCGCTCCAGCGATCCCACGGTCGTGTTGTAGTCGTCGACGGCACGGCGCAGCGAGCGGCCCAGCTTGTCGACGTGGCCGCCGAGCGCGCCGAGCCGGTGGTAGAGCTCGCGGCCGAGCTCGAAGACGGTGCGAGCGTGAGCGGTCAGCGCCTCCTGCTGCCAGGAATAGGCGATGGTGCGCAGCATCGCCATCAGCGTGGTGGGCGTCGCGATCAGGATCCGGTCGGCCATGGCGTCCTCGAGCAGCGTCGGGTCCTGCTCCAGCGCCGGCGCGAGGAAGGCGTCACCGGGGACGAACAGCACCACGAACTCCGGCGTGGGCTGGAAGGCCCGCCAGTACTCCTTCGCGGCCAGCCCCTTCACGTGCTCGCGCAGGTGCCGCGCGTGGGCGGCCATCCGCTGGGCCGCGACGTCGGGGTCGCGCGTCTCGGCGGCGTCGAGGTAGGCGGCCAGCGAGACCTTGGCGTCGACCACCACCTGCTTGCCGCCGGCCAGCCGGACCACGAGGTCGGGCCGGATGGTGGCGCCGTCGCGGGTCACCGACGCCTGCTCGGTGAAGTCGCAGTGCTCCACCATGCCGGCCATCTCGACGACCCGGCGCAGCTGCATCTCGCCCCACCGCCCGCGGGCCTGTGGCGCCCGCAGCGCCGTGACCAGCGACGTGGTCTGGTCGCGGAGCGCCTCGCTGGCGGCGCGGACGAAGCCGACCTGCTCGGTCAGTGCGGCGTACGCCCCCACCCGGGCGGTCTCGAGCTGGCGCAGGTGGGTCTCCACCTTCCCGAGGGCCTCACGCAGGGGGCCGACACTCACGGCCAGCTCCTGACGGTCGGCGGCGGTGGCGTCGGCGACGGCCAGCCGCTCGCGCAGAACCGCGCGCTCGGCCTCGGCGCCGGCAATGCGTGAGCGGGTGACTGACCAGCCGAGGACAGCCCCGATGGCGAGCCCGATGAGCAGCAGCACGATGTCCATGGGGACCACGGTGCAGGAGACCCTGGACACAACCCTGCAGGGCGCACCCGTCGGCGATTCGGCCGGGCGACCTGACCGCCGTACCCTTGAACCCCGTGAGCCTCACCATCGGCATCGTCGGCCTGCCCAACGTCGGGAAGTCGACCCTGTTCAACGCCCTGACGAAGAACGACGTCCTCGCCGCCAACTACCCGTTCGCGACGATCGAGCCCAACGTCGGCGTGGTCGGCGTCCCCGACCCGCGGCTGCAGGTCCTGGCGGACATCTTCGCCTCCGCCCGGGTGCTGCCGGCGACCGTCTCGTTCGTCGACATCGCCGGGATCGTCCGCGGCGCCAGCGAGGGGGAGGGCCTCGGCAACAAGTTCTTGGCGAACATCCGCGAGAGCGATGCCATCTGCCAGGTGATCCGCGCGTTCCGCGACCCCGAGGTGGTGCATGTCGACGGCCAGGTCTCGCCCAAGGGCGACATCGAGACCATCAACACCGAGCTGATCCTCGCCGACCTGCAGACGATCGAGAAGGCGCTGCCGCGGCTGGAGAAGGAGGCGCGGCTCGTCAAGGACAAGGCGAAGACGTCCCCGGTGGCCGCCGTCATGAAGGCGCAGGAGCTGCTGCAGGGCGGGACCACGCTGTACGGAGGCGCAGCCGCTGCCGGGATCGACCCCGAGGACCTGCGCGAGCTGCACCTGCTGACCGCAAAGCCCTTCATCTACGTGTTCAACGTGGACGAAGACGAGTTGGGCGACGAGGGGTTCAAAATCGAGATGCGCGAGCTGGTGGCGCCGGCCGAGGCGATCTTCCTCGACGCGAAGATCGAGTCGGAGCTGGTGGAGCTGCCGGACGACGAGGCGCTCGAGCTCCTGCAGTCGATGGGGCAGGAGGAGTCGGGTCTCGACCAGCTCGCACACGTCGGGTTCCGGACGCTGGGCTTGCAGACGTACCTCACCGCCGGGCCCAAGGAAGCACGCGCGTGGACGATCCCGGTGGGCGCCACCGCGCCGCAAGCGGCAGGTGTCATCCACACCGACTTCCAGCGCGGCTTCATCAAGGCCGAGGTCGTGTCATTCGACGCGCTTGTCGACGCCGGGTCGATGGCGGAGGCCAAGTCCCGCGGCAGGGTCCGCATCGAAGGCAAGGACTACCTGATGCAGGACGGCGACGTGGTGGAGTTCCGCTTCAACGTTTGACCACGCAGCAGCCCTTCACGTGACAGCCTTGCGACACCCTCTTCAGGCACGTAACTGGCACACCACGCGTCGTTGATCGCACGTCGTGTGCGGTCCCATGAGTTGGGTATCCGACGCCGCACGTTGAGGGCATGAGATGCGTCTCGTCTCCCAACCGAGCATCGGCGACCGCCACAACCTCTCGCCAGCCGCGCGGCACAGAGTCATCGCGGTGTCGCAGGTGGTGGCTGGTCGTCCCTGCTCCGATCGGGACCCGTCATTTGCCGGGGCGTCAACCAGTACGTGCTGGGCGAGCGCTCCGCGGCGACCTGGCGAGCTTGA
>DASVED010000103.1:0-2595 GCA_036380775.1 Actinomycetes bacterium | reverse complement strand
CGACCACTGGAAGGCGCACGGGCTCGACCTGTCGCCACTCCTGCACGTGCCAGAGCTCCCCCCGGGCACCGCCAGGCACTGCACCACCACGCAGGAGCACGGGCTGGACAAGGCGCTGGACAACGAGCTGGTGCGCATCTGCGCCGACGCGCTGGAGCGGGGGGAGCCGGTGCGGGCACAGGTCGACATCCGCAACGTGAACCGCACCGTCGGCACCCTCCTGGGCCACGAGATCACCTCACGGTACGGCGGCGACGCGCTGCCCGACGGAACCATCGACATCACCCTGGTGGGCTCGGCCGGTCAGTCGTTCGGCGCGTTCGTCCCACGGGGCGTGACACTCCGGCTCGAGGGCGACGCCAACGACTCCCTCGGCAAGGGCCTGTCCGGCGGCCGGCTCGTGGTGCGGCCGGACCGCGCGGCGACGTTCGCCGCCGAGGAGCAGATCGTCGCCGGGAACGTCATCGGCTACGGCGCCACCTCGGGCGAGATCTTCGTCCGCGGCATCGTCGGCGAGCGCTTCTGCGTGCGAAACTCCGGTGCCGTCGCCGTGGTCGAGGGGACCGGTGACCACGCCTGCGAGTACATGACCGGCGGCTGCGTGGTCGTGCTGGGTGCGACCGGGCGCAACGTGGCTGCCGGCATGTCCGGTGGCGAGGCGTACGTCCTCGACCTGGTCGAAGGGCGGGTCAACCACGAGCTGGTCGAGCTGGGCCCTGTCCCCGACGACGTGGCCGATGACCTGCGCGCGCTGGTGCAGCGCCACCTCGAGGAGACCGGGTCGACCGTGGCCCAGGCGCTGCTCGACGACTGGGTCAGTGCCCTGCCGCGCTTCACCCAGGTGATGCCGAGCAACTACCGCAAGGTGCTGGCCGCCAGGGGCGAGGCAGAGCGGGACGGCCTGGACGAGGACGCAACGGTCAAGGCGATGATGGAGGCTGCCAGCCATGGCTGACCCACGAGGCTTCCTCACCACCCCCCGCCGGGTGCCCGAGCGGCGACCGGTCGAGGAGCGGGTGCGCGACTGGCACGAGGTCTACCCCGGCGGCCTCGGCCGCGCGCTCCTTCCGATCATCCGCGAGCAGGCCGGACGCTGCATGGACTGCGGCATCCCGTTCTGCCACTCCGGCTGCCCCTTGGGAAACCTCATCCCGGAGTGGAACGACCTGGTGTGGCGCGACGACTGGGAGGCCGCGATCGAGCGGCTGCATGCGACCAACAACTTCCCGGAGTTCACGGGCCGGCTCTGCCCGGCACCGTGCGAGCCCGCGTGCGTGGTGGCCATCAGCGGCGACGCGGTGACGATCAAGAACGTCGAGGTCTCGATCATCGACAGGGCCTGGGAGCGCAACCTGGTGCACCCGCAGCCGCCGGAGTGGCTGACGGGGCACACCGTGGCGGTCGTCGGGTCCGGTCCCGCCGGCCTCGCCGCGGCCCAGCAGCTCACCCGGACAGGGCACACGGTGGCCGTCTACGAGCGTGCCGACCGCATCGGAGGGCTGCTGCGCTACGGGATTCCCGAGTTCAAGATGGAGAAGATGCAGGTCGAGCGACGGGTCGACCAGATGGCCCAGGAGGGCACGGTCTTCCGCACGGGTGTCGAGGTGGGCGTCGACCTGACCGGCTCCGACCTCAAGGAGCGGTACGACGCCGTCGTGCTCGCGATCGGGGCCACGGTGTGGCGGGACCTGCCGGCACCGGGCCGCGACCTCGAGGGCATCCACCAGGCGATGGAGTACCTGCCGCAGTCGACCCGGGCCTCGCTCGGCGAGCCCGTCGACGGACAGATCACCGCGTCCGGCAAGGACGTCGTCATCATCGGCGGCGGCGACACGGGGGCCGACTGCCTCGGCACCGCGATCCGCCAGGGTGCGTCGTCGGTCACCCAGCTCGAGATCATGCCCCGGCCCGGAGATGCACGATCGGAGCAGCAGCCGTGGCCGACCTACCCGATGATCTTCCGGGTCTCGTCCGCCCACGAGGAGGCCGGCGACCGGGTCTACGCGACGTCGACCAAGGAGTTCATCGGCGACGACGACGGACGCCTGCGAGCCCTGCGCCTGGTCGAGGTGGACATGTCGTCGGGCCGACCGGAGGAGGTGGAGGGCACCACCCGCGACCTCCCCGCGCAGCTGGTGCTGCTCGCCATGGGCTTCACCGGACCCGAACAGGGCGGTGTGGTGGAGCAGCTGGGAGTCGAGCTCGACGAGCGTGGCGCCATCCGCCGTGGCGACGACTTCCAGTCCAGCGTCCCCGGTGTCTTCGTCGCCGGAGATGCCGGCCGCGGTCAGTCGCTGATCGTGTGGGCCCTCGCGGAGGGGCGGTCGTGCGCTGCCGGCGTCGACTCCTTCCTGACTGGTTCGACGAGTCTGCCCACTCCCATCCCCCCGACCGCGCGGCCACTCACCGCGTGACCTACTAGGGTCGCTTCCCGTGCGTAGAGCCAAGATCGTCTGCACCCTCGGCCCGGCCACCTCCTCGCCGGAGCGGATACGCGAGCTCGTCGACGCCGGGATGGACGTGGCCCGGCTGAACTTGAGCCACGGCGATCATGTCGACCACGAGCGCGCCTACGCACTCGTCCGAGAGGCGTCG
>DASVED010000102.1:0-8172 GCA_036380775.1 Actinomycetes bacterium | reverse complement strand
AGGTGGAGCGAGGCCTGTCCATGGTGGACGGCGTGGTGCTGCTCGTGGACGCCAGCGAGGGACCGCTCCCGCAGACCCGCTTCGTGCTGCGGAAGGCATTGCAGGCACGGCTGCCCGTGGTGCTGGTGGTGAACAAGGTGGACCGTCCGGACGCCCGCATCGCCGAGGTCGTCGACGAGACGTACGAGCTGTTCCTCGACCTGCTCGACGACAACGCCGCCACGGCCGCACAATCCTTGGACTTCCCGATCCTGTACTGCTCGGCGAAGGCCGGTCGGGCATCGCTGGAGCGCCCCAAGGACGGCGAGATGCCAGACGCCGAGGATCTCGAGCCGCTGTTCCAGACAATTCTCGACGCGGTCCCGGCACCGACGTACGACGAGGGCGCCCCGTTGCAGGCGCATGTGACGAACCTCGACGCATCGCCGTACCTCGGCCGGCTGGCGATCTGCCGGGTGCACCAGGGTGAGATCCGCAAGGGCCAGAGCGTGGCGTGGTGCCGCACCGACGGCACCGTCGAGCGGGTCAAGATCACCGAGCTGCTCATGACGGAGGCGCTGGAGCGGGTGCCCGCCGAGTCGGCCGGACCCGGGGACATCATCGCGATCGCCGGGATCCCCGAGATCACGATCGGGGAGACGCTGGCCGACGCGGAGGATCCGCGGCCGTTGCCGGTCATCACCATCGACGAGCCCAACATCTCGATGACCGTGGGCATCAACACCGCGCCGCTGGCGGGCGAGAGCGGCAAGAAGCTCACGGCGCGGCTGGTCAAGAGCCGGCTGGACACCGAGCTCGTCGGCAACGTGTCGATCAGGGTCCTGCCGACCGAGCGACCCGACACCTGGGAGGTCCAGGGCCGCGGCGAGCTTCAGCTCGCGATCCTCGTCGAGATCATGCGCCGCGAGGGCTTCGAGCTCACCGTCGGGAAGCCGCAGGTGGTGACCCGGACGGTCGACGGCAAGCTGCACGAGCCGATGGAGCGCCTCACGATCGACGCGCCCTCGGACTACCAAGGCGTGATTATCCAGCTGCTGGCGCTGCGCAAGGGCCGGCTGGAGCAGATGGTCGACCACGGCACCGGCTGGATCCGGATGGAGTACATCGTGCCGGCGCGCGGGCTGATCGGCTTCCGCACCGAGTTCCTCACCGAGACCCGGGGCACCGGCCTGCTGCACCACGTCCACGAGCGCTACGAGCCGTGGCACGGGGAGCTGCGCACCCGGCCGACGGGTTCGCTCGTGGCGGACCGTCGCGGGGCGACCACCGGCTTCGCTCTGGCCAACCTGCAGGAGCGCGGCACGATGTTCGTCGGCCCCGGGACCCAGGTCTACGAGGGCATGATCGTGGGCGAGAACTCCCGCTCGGACGACATGGACGTGAACCCGACGAAGGAGAAGAAGCTCACCAACATGCGCCAGTCGTCCGGCGACATCCTGGTGCCGCTCATCCCCCACCGCCTCCTGTCGCTGGAGCAGGCCCTGGAGTTCTGCCGCGAGGACGAGTGCGTCGAGGTGACCCCGGCGGCGGTCCGGATGCGCAAGGTGGTGCTCCCGGCCACCGAGCGGGCCCGGGCGACAGCCCGCCGCAAGCGCGACTGATGACGAGAACGGGCCACTGACTCTGTGTGTCGCGACTCCGACGGAGGGCTAGAACGGGTCAGGTGTGACGGCTTGTCTCGGCGCGGTCACGATTCTGCAACAGACACCCCGGGCCATAGGTGATCAGGGGGTTCTGTCCTAGAGTCCGACACCGGATAACCGGCGGAGGCCGCCCAGAGGCGACGCCTCGCCAGGGGGCGCCAGCTGCCACGGACGTCGTGTCGATCGATCGAGGAGAGGTAGCGCCAGGTCTATGTCCCTCGCATCCGATCACGCAGTCGACACCGCTGCGGCGCGCTCTGCCGAGAGCAGCGAGATCGCAGGTCGCTCCCTCACCCAGATCGCGTGGTCGCGGATCCGCCGGGACAAGGTCGCCATCGTCTCGATGACCGTCGTCCTCGTGATCGTCGCCATCGCCGTGCTGGCGCCGGTCATCACGCGACTGGTCGGCGTGGACCCGACCAGCTTCAACCCGAAGGCGATCGACAACGCCGGTGGACTGCCCCGCGGCGCGTACGGCGGGATCAGCCTCGAGCACCCGCTCGGCGTCGAGCCCGGCACCGGGCGCGACCTGTTCGCTCGGCTGCTCTACGGCTCGCGGCTCTCGCTGCTCATCGCGCTGTCGGCCACCATGATCACGGTGACGGTCGGCGTGACCGTCGGCATCATCGCCGGCTACTCGCGCGGCATCGTGGACACCGCGCTCGGCCGCCTGATGGACCTCATCCTGGCCTTCCCGCTGGTGCTCATCCTGCTCGCCCTGTCGAACGTCATGACCCAGCGGCTCGAGACGACCTTCCACCTGGGCCAGGTGTCAGCCCGGGTCCTCTACCTGATCCTGGTGCTGAGCCTGTTCGGCTGGCCGTACCTCGCCCGCATCGTGCGCGGGCAGGTGCTCAGCCTGCGGGAGCGCGAGTTCGTCGAGTCGGCCGTCTCCATGGGAGCCGGCACACCTCGGATCCTGTTCCGCGAGATCCTGCCCAACCTGTGGGCGCCGATCCTGGTCTACTCCACGCTGCTGCTTCCGACCTACATCGCAGCTGAGGCCGCCCTGTCCTTCCTCGGCGTGGGTCTCGTGCCCCCGACGCCGTCCTGGGGGGCGATGCTCGCGGACTCGGTGCGCTACTTCACGGTCGACCCGGCCTTCCTGTTCATCCCCGGCACATATCTGTTCATCGTCGTGCTGGCCTTCAACCTGCTCGGCGACTCGGTGCGCGATGCGCTCGACCCCCGCGCGGGGCGGGCGTGACCGATCGTGACACCGGCCCGGTGACCCACCGGCCACACACTTCCCGGCTCAGTCCGGGGACACAGCGATGCTTGCCAACCACGGCGGGCAGCGCCAACGGAGCGGGACGAATCCCGGCCGAAACCACGAAGGAGTGACATGGGCAAGGCTTCAATGAGCCTGCGCGCCGCGGCACTAGCCGCCGCCACGGCGATGGTGCTCGCCGCTTGCGGCGGCGGCGGCGACGGAGGCGACGACGGCGGCGACGACGGCGGGAACGCCGCGGCAGGGGAGCCGGTCAAGGGTGGGACTTTGACCATGCTTTCCCTCAACCAGGAGTTCACCGACCTCGATCCCCAGCGCGCGTATACCGGTGAGGACCTGTCGTTCCTCAACGCCTACCTGACCCGTGGCTTGACCTCGTACAAGGTCAGCCGCGACGAGGCCGAGCAGAGCACTCTGGTTCCCGACCTCGCGACCGACACGGGTACCCCCCTGAACGGCGGCGAGGACTGGGAGTTCACCCTCCGCGAGGGATCGTTGTGGGAGGACGGCACTCCGGTCACCTGTGAGGACATCAAGTACGGCGTGTCCCGCACGTTCGCGACCGACGTCATCACCGGTGGCCCCACCTACGCCATCCAGTACCTCGACATCCCGACGGCCAAGGACGGCACGTCCGTCTACAAGGGCCCGTACGTCACCAAGGACAACGACACGGCCGCCTTCGACGCGGCTGTCGAGTGCGACGGCCAGAAGATCACGTTCCACCTGAACCGGGCGATCGGTGACTTCAACTACACCGTGACGCTCGGCTTCGGTGCCGTGCCGAAGGCGCAGGACACGGGCGAGAAGTACACCCAGAAGATCGTGTCGAACGGCCCGTACAAGATCCAGGAGTACAGCAAGGGCAACCAGATGGTCCTGGTGCGCAACGAGAACTGGGACCCGAAGATGGACGATGGCTACCGTCCGGCCTACCCGGACCAGATCGTCGTCAAGTTCGGGCTGGACCAGTCCGTCATCGACCAGCGCATCATCCGGGACTCCGGCGAGGACCAGCAGGCGTTCATGCGCGAGTCGCTGCTCTCGGCCGACCTGGCCACGGTGTTCAACGATGACCGCTTCGCTGATCGCCGCATCTCCGGCCAGTCGCCCTACGTGATCTACCGGTGCATCAACGTCGAGAAGGTGCCGAACCTCCAGCACCGCCAGGCCATCGCGGTGGCGCTCGACCGGGCACAGCTCAAGCAGATCGCCGGCGGTGACTACGCCGGTGACCTCGGTGACGGCGTGATCAAGCCCAACCTGGCGATCGACTACGAGCCGTCGGGCATGTGGGAAGACATGTTCGGCCAGGCGATCCCGGACTCGGGCGACCCGGAGTACGCGAAGCAGCTGATCGAGGAGTCGGGCGAGCCGATGCCGACCATCACGTACAGCTACTCGCAGAACCCGGACGCCGACAAGGGCGCGGCCGCCATCAAGGCGTCGCTCGAGAAGGCCGGCATCACGGTCAAGCTCAACCCGATCGAGGCAAGTGCCTACTACAACGTCATCTTCGACAAGGACCGCGCCACCGAGCTGATGAACAACGGCTGGGGCCCGGACTGGCCGAACGCATCGACGGTCATTCCGCCGATCTTCACGATGAAGGGTGGCTGGGACGTCTCACGGGTCGACGACAAGGAGTTCAACGAGAAGGTCGACGCGGCCCTGTCCGAGACCGACCGTGACGCCCAGGCTCAGATGTGGAAGGACCTCAACAAGGAGGCCATGTCGCAGGTCTGGGTCATCCCCACGCTCTTCGAGAAGGACTACCGCCTCGCCGGATCCAAGGTGAAGTCAGCCTCCGGTGAGAACGGCAGCCCCTACCTCGGCGGCTTCGCCGGCTCGTGGCCCTACAACGACATGTACGTCGTCGACTAGGTCATGACGCTGGGTTAAGCACGAGCACAGTCACAACAGTCGGCGTGAGCCGGGGGCGGGTTTCCGTCCCCGGCTCACGCGGACGTAGCGGTTGTTCTAGAGTCGGGACGCGGTCGGCGGCAGCGCCGGACGCCGGGAGAGTGAGGGAGTCATGGGCGCCTACATCATCCGTCGGCTGGTCGCGATGGTGGGCATGCTGATCGCTCTCAGCATGATCGTCTTCCTGTTGTTCTCGGTCCTCCCGGCCGACCCCGCGCGCCTGGTGTGTGGCAAGTCCTGCACCCCGCAGATCATCGCCGCGATCAACCACAAGTTCGGCTATGACCAGCCCTTGCACGTGCAGTACGGCCAGTTCGCGAAGGGGATCTTCGTCGGCCGGACCTACGGTGAAGGCCGGGCCGCCTTCGACTGCAACGCCCCCTGCCTCGGCTACTCCTTCAACCGCAACGAGAACGTCACCACGTTGATCAAGGACACCTTCCCGATCACTGCCCAGCTGGCCCTCGGCGCGTTCGTGCTGTGGATCGTGTTCGGGGTCAGCATCGGCATCGTCGCCGCCTTGAAGCGCGGCAAGTGGCAAGACCGCACCATCATGGGCGTCGCCCTGATCGGCTACTCGTTCCCGTCCTTCTTCATCGCGCTGCTGCTCGTCTTCTTCATCCAGATCCAGTTCGCGATCCTCGGGTTCCATTCCTATACACCCATCTACGAGGATCCGGGCGAGTGGTTCAAGGCGTACATCTTGCCCTGGATCGCGCTGGCCATGATCTACGCGGCCTTCTACTCCCGGCTCACTCGAAACCAGATGCTGGAGACGATGGGGGAGGACTACATCCGGACAGCGAGGGCCAAGGGGCTGCGGGAGCGCACCGTCATCGGAAAGCACGGTCTGCGTGCCGGGCTGACCCCCATCGTGACCGCGGCCGGCCTTGACCTGGCCGGGCTGCTGGGCGGAGCGATCATCACCGAACAGGTTTTCGCGCTGCCGGGCATGGGACGCCTCTCGGTCGACGCGGTTCTGAACTCGGACCTGCCAGTCATCACCGGCTGCGTCCTGGTGGCGGCGTTCTTCATCATCGTGATGAACCTGGTCGTGGACCTGCTCTACGCCGTCATCGACCCGAGGGTGAGGCTCGCTTGAGCACGGCCGCCATGAGTGTGCCGAGCAGGGGCGAGCCCTTCCTCGACGTCAAGGACCTCAAGGTCTCGTTCCCCACTGAGGACGGCGTGGTCAGCGCGGTCGACGGGGTCTCCCTGTCCGTCGAGAAGAACAAGACGCTGGCCATCGTCGGCGAGTCCGGGTCCGGCAAGTCCGTGACCAGCCAGGCGATCATGGGCCTGATCAACCGCAAGACCGCCACCGTGACCGGTGAGGTACGCCTCGACAACGAAGAGCTGGTCGCGGCGTCAAGGGAGCAGGTTCGGTCGCTGCGCGGCAAGAAGATGGCGATGATCTTCCAGGACCCGCTGTCGTCGCTGCACCCGTTCTACTCGATCGGCAAGCAGCTGGTCGAAGCTGTCCGTGTCCACCAGGACGTGTCCAAGGACGATGCGCGCAAGCAGGCTCGCGACATGCTGGACCGGGTGGGGATTCCCAGTCCGGACCGGCGGCTGAAGGACTATCCGCACAACCTGTCAGGTGGCATGCGTCAGAGGGTCATGATCGCGATGGCGCTCTTGAACAGCCCCGAGCTGCTGATCGCGGACGAGCCGACCACCGCCCTGGACGTGACCGTGCAGGCTCAGATCATCGAGCTGTTGCGCGGCCTGCAGAAGGAGTTCGGTACGGCGATCGTGCTCATCACCCACGACCTGGGCGTGGTCGCGGACATGGCCGACGACGTCGTCGTCATGTACGGCGGGCGAATCGTCGAGCGGGGCAGCATCGACGACATCTACTACCGTCCGGAGATGCCCTACACCTGGGGGCTGCTCGGCTCGGTCCCGCGGATGGACGCCCAACGCAGCGCGCGCCTCGAGCCCATTCCTGGCCAGCCGCCGTCGCTGATCCGGCTGCCCAAGGGGTGCGTGTTCCGGCCGAGGTGTCCGTACCACGAGCTGGTTCCGGGCAACCGCTGCGAGGAAGAGCGGCCCGACCTCCTGCCGGTCACCCCGGACCATGCCGTGCGCTGCCACCTTGAGCCCGCCCAGCGACGAGACATCGCGATCCAGCGCCTGGGAGCCCACAGTTCCGCCGGTGACGGCGCGGTGCCCATCGGGAGGGAGGACACGTGACCGTCGTGGACGAGAGCGGCACCAGTCAGATCCTGCGCCGCGACGACGCGCTGCTGCGGGTCGACCGTGTGCAGAAGTACTTCCCGATCACCGGCGGCGGCATCCTGAAGCGCAAGGTCGGTGACGTCAAGGCCGTCGAGAGCATCTCGTTCGACATCGTCCCGGGCGAGACGCTCGGCATCGTCGGCGAGTCCGGTTGCGGCAAGTCCACCGCCGGTCGCACGGTGATGAAGCTGCTCGACCCGACGGGCGGAAAGATCGAGTTCGAGGGTCGCGACATCACCAACCTCTCCCGCAAGGAGATGGTGCCGCTGCGCCGCGAGATGCAGATGATCTTCCAGGACCCCTACTCGTCGCTGAACCCACGGCACACGGTCGGCTCGATCATCTCCGCCCCGTTCAAGGTCCAGGGCGTGAAGCCGGCGCGCGGTGTCCAGGCCGAGGTTCAGGATCTGATGGCCCGAGTCGGCCTCAACCCCGAGCACTACAACCGTTACCCGAACGAGTTCTCTGGTGGTCAGCGCCAACGCATCGGCATCGCTCGGGCGATTGCGCTGCGCCCCAAGCTGATCGTGTGTGACGAGCCGGTGTCGGCTCTCGACGTGTCCATCCAGGCGCAGGTCGTCAACCTGCTGGAGGACCTCCAGGACGAGTTCCGGCTCGCCTACGTCTTCATCGCCCATGATCTCTCGGTGGTTCGCCACATCTCCGACCGGATCGCGGTCATGTACCTCGGCCGCATCATGGAGATCGCCGATGCGCCAAAGATCTACGAGTCACCGCGTCATCCCTACACGCACGCACTGACAGCGGCCGTGCCGCTCCCCGACCCGAGGACCGAGCGGCTTCGGGAGCGCATCCTGCTGCAAGGGGACCTGCCGAGTCCGATCAACCCTCCGTCTGGCTGCGTGTTCCGGACCCGGTGCCCCAAGGCTCAGCAGCGCTGTACCGACGAGCTGCCGTTGCTCCGCGAGCTCGCTCCGGACCACTGGGGCGCGTGCCACTTCCCGGAGGAGCGGCACCTCATCCCGACCTGAGCCCGGCATGACGTTGACCGTGTGCGTTGCCGGGGCGACCGGCTGGACCGGCCGTCCGGTCGCCGAAGCTGTCATCGAGGCGGACGACCTGGAGCTGCGGTCGGCGGTGAGCAGGTCCTCGGCCGGCCAGGATCCTGGCCGG
>DASVED010000101.1:0-13974 GCA_036380775.1 Actinomycetes bacterium | reverse complement strand
CTCTACGAGATGGAGCTGGTCGGGCACGACTTCTACCTCTTCGTCGACTCCGAGACCGAGCAGCCGAGCGTCGTCTACCGCCGCAGGGGCTATGAGTACGGAGTGATCCGGCTGGCGGTGTGACGTCTCGCGGGTGGGCGGAACACCCGTCCTGACCTGGCTCGACGTGCCATAGTGCGACGGGCCGCAGCGCGACGACGGGGAGCGCGGCGGCTGTTGTGCGAGCCACGGGGCCGGACGGAGAGGGGCGACGGGTGAGCGAGCTGTCCACCGGCGGAGCGCGACCCGGGCGACACGTGGTCGGAGGCGAGCCGATCCGGGTGCTCGTCGTCGACGACCACGCCCTCTTCCGTCGAGGGCTCGAGATGGTGCTCGGCCAGGAGAGCGACATCGAGGTGGTCGGCGAGGCCGGCGACGGGGCCGAGGCCGTCGAGCTCGCCACGGCGCTGCTGCCGGACATCGTGCTGATGGACGTCCGGATGCCACGGCGCAGCGGCATCGAGGCGTGCCTCACCATCAAGGACCTGGTGCCGAGCGCGAAGATCGTGATGCTCACCATCTCCGACGACGAGGCCGACCTCTACGACGCGATCAAGGCGGGGGCAAGCGGCTACCTGCTCAAGGAGATCTCGATCGACGAGGTCGCGGCGGCCATCCGGTCGGTCGCCGGTGGCCAGTCGCTGATCAGCCCGTCGATGGCGTCCAAGCTGCTCACCGAGTTCGCCACGATGATCAAGAAGGGCGACGAGCGCCAGCAGGTGCCCGCCCCGCGGCTGACCGACCGTGAGCTCGAGGTCCTCAAGCTGGTGGCGAAGGGGCTGAACAACCGCGACATCGCCAAGGAGCTCTTCATCAGCGAGAACACGGTGAAGAACCACATCCGCAACATCCTGGAGAAGCTCCAGCTGCACTCGCGGATGGAAGCAGTCGTCTACGCGGTGCGCGAGAAGCTGCTCGAGATCACCTGACGCCTCGCCCGGCCTGGTGTCGCCCGCCGAGGCTGGGGCAAGGTCGGGCTGTGGGCCCGGACCCGTTGACCCGCTACCGCGGGATGCGCGACTTCGCGCGTACGCCGGAGCCGGCCGGCGGCGTGGCGGTGCCCGGCAGCGGCCGGGCTCGCTTCGTCGTCCAACGGCACCGCGCCCGCCGGCTGCACTACGACCTGCGGTTCGAGATCGACGGTGTGCTGGTCAGCTGGGCGGTGCCCAGGGGGCCGACGCTGGACCCGTCGGCCCGGCGGATGGCGGTGCACGTCGAGGACCACCCGATGGAATACCTCGACTTCGAGGGCGTGATCCCCTCAGGGGAGTACGGCGGGGGTGACGTCATCGTCTGGGACATCGGCACCTGGGAGCCGCACGCCACGGAGGACCCCGCAGCGGCGGTCGCGAACGGTGAGCTGCACGCCGACGTCTTCGGCGAGAAGCTGCAGGGCCGGCTGGTGCTGGTCCGCCGGGGCGGGGCCGCGCACCGGGGGGAGAAGGAGCAGTGGCTGCTGCTGCACAAGAGGGACGACCACGCCGTCGCGGGCTGGGACCCGGAGGACCATCCGCGCTCGGTCGTGTCCGGGCGGACGAACGAGGAGGTCCTCGCCGACCCCGAGCGTCTCTGGCGCTCGGACCGGCCACCGGCGCAGGCGAGCATCGACCTGCGGCCCGCTGCGCCGCCGAGCGCGGACGAGCTCGCCGCACTGGAGGCGCTGCGGGACGGCGACAGCTGGGCCGTGCACGGTCGTGAGCTGCGGCTGACCAACCTCGACAAGCCGCTGTTCCCGGGACGGGACAGGGAGCCCCCGGTCACCAAACGGGAGCTGGTGCGCTACGCGGCCTCGGTGGCTCCCGTGCTGCTGCCCCATCTCCGCGGCCGGGCACTCAACATGCACCGCTACCCCCATGGCGCGGACCGGCCGGGCTTCTGGCACAAGGAGCTGCCCCGGCACGCCCCGGCCTGGCTGCCGCGCTGGGACAACCCGGAGGCCGACCCGGGCGAGACCCGCACCTACCTCGTCGTGGACGAGCCGGCGGCTCTGGTGTGGGCAGCGAACTTCGGCGCTCTGGAGTGGCACGCATGGACATCACTCACGGTGAACCAGAGCCGGCCGACACACGCCCTGATCGACCTCGACCCCGGCGACCGCACGTCGTGGGACGACCTCCTCGTGCTCGCTCGCCTGCACCGGACGGCGCTCGAGCATCTCGGTGTCCGGGGGCAGCCCAAGGTGACCGGACGCCGCGGCATCCAGATCTGGGTGCCGGTGCGCCACTCGGGTCCGGGCGCGTGGGACTTCGCCACGACCCGGGCGTGGGTGGAGCGGCTGTCCAAGACCGTCGGCGCCGTCGTGCCCGAGCTGGTCAGCTGGAAGTGGGGCAAGCGCGATCGCGGCGGGCTCGCCCGCCTCGACTACACGCAGAACGCGGTGAACAAGACGCTGGTCGCTCCCTACAGCCCGCGGCCGGCCCCCGGTGCGCCGGTGTCGATGCCGGTCACATGGGAGGAGCTGGACGACCCTGCCCTGCGGCCGGACGGCTTCCCGCTGCGCACCGCGCTCGCCCGCGTCGCCGAGCGGGGTGACCTGTTCGCGCCGGCGCTCGGACCGGGTCAGGAGCTGCCGACGCTGGAGTGACCCGGTCTACAGCGGCGCGGCGACTCGCAGGAGGCCGCGGGAGACGCGCGCGACCTCGTCGTCGGACGCCGTCCGGCCGAGCTCGATGGTGACAGCGCGGCCCTCGAGTCGGCTGTTGTGCCAGTCGGTCAGGGTGCCGTGGCAGCCGCCGGTGCAGTCGAACTCCCTGATGGGGAGCCCCGTCTCGCGGCTGAGGCGGCGGACCAGGGAGATCGACTTCGCGCGGTAGGAGTCGACGCCGTACAGCGGCTGGTGGAACACCAGCGTCGTGCGCGGGCGGACGTCGCGCAGGAAGCCGGTCATGGCCCGGGTCTCCGGCTCGCTGGCCGGGGCCGGCCCGGACCACGTCGACGTCCCCCACCCGGCAGGTGCCCAGTAGCGGGGGAAGTTGCGGTTGAGGTCGACCCCGTGCGCGTTCGTACGGCGGTCAGCGACCGTGCCGTCCGGGTTCATGGTGCGGACCAGCCAGAGGTCGACCCCCTCGGGCAGCGGGGCCGACCGCAGCCGGCGCACGACCCGCATGCCGGCCCGCTCGTCGCCGTGCATGCTGCCGACGACAAGGGTGGACCCTGATGTCTGTGTCGCGCCCTCGGTGACGCGGTGCACGGCGAGGATCGGCCGGCCGAGGACCGACGTGCCGATCCGGACCGTCTCCTCCGTCACCTGGCCGCCTGCCGCAGTGGCCTGAGGCACCGGCACGCCCAGCAGGAGGCCGGCGCACAGCAGCCACCCGAGTCGACGCACCTGGGCATCGTCGCAGGGCCTGTCGGCGCGTCGTGGCAGCATCGGCGACCGTGTCCCTCACGACCTCCGTCTCGCCCCAGCGGCTGAGCGCGCCGCTGGCCCGTCGAGTCGCGATCGCTGCTCAGGGCCTGGCTGCACCGCGCCCGGCCACCCCGGGCATGCGCCACATCACCGGCGCGGTCGACCGGATGGGGCTGCTGCAGGTCGACAGCGTCAACGTCCTGTCGCGCAGCCACTATGTGCCCCTGTTCAGCCGGCTGGGTCCGTACGACCGGTCCTTGCTCGACCGCGCCGCGGGCCGGGCGCCGCGCCGGCTGGTCGAGTACTGGGCGCACGAGGCGAGCCTGGTCCCGCCCTCGACGCTGCGCCTGCTGCGCTGGCGGATGCGCCGCAGCGAGGAGGCGTGGGGCGGCATCCGGTCGATCGCCGCCCAGCGCCCCGACCTCGTGCAGGCGGTCCGCGACGAGCTCAAGGGCCGGAGCGTTCCCATGACCGCCGGCGAGGTGGAGTCCGCGCTGGAGCACGACGTTCCGCGCGCCACGGTCGACTGGGGCTGGAACTGGTCGGAGGTCAAGAGGGCGCTGGAGTTCCTGTTCTACGCGGGCGAGATCAGCTCAGCCGGACGGACGACGTCCTTCGAGCGGCGCTACGCCACCCCCGAGCGCGTCCTGCCGCGGGCGGTGCTGGACGCCCCCGACCCCTCCGACGAGGAGGCGTTCCTCGAGCTGACGAGGATCGCCGCCCGGGCCCACGGCGTGGCCAGCGAGCCCTGCCTGCGCGACTACTTCCGGCTCAAGCCGGCCGACTCCCAGGCGGCGGTCCGGGCGCTCGTCGACGCCGGCGAGCTGCTCCCGGTCCGGGTGGACGGCTGGTCCCGCCCGGCCTACCTCCACCACCAGGCCCGGCTGCCCCGCCGGGTGCGGGCCAGGGCGCTGCTCACGCCGTTCGACCCGCTGGTGTGGGAGCGGTCCCGGGTCGAGGCGCTGTTCGGGTTCCGCTACCGCATCGAGATCTACGTGCCGGAGTCGCGGCGCGTGCACGGCTACTACGTGCTGCCCTTCCTGCTCGGCGACCGGCTCGTCGCCCGCGTGGACCTAAAGGCCGACCGCGCCGCCCGGGTGCTCGTGGTCCGAGCGGCCTGGGCGGAGGACCACGCGCCGCCGGAGACGGCGGCCGAGCTAGCGGCCGAGCTGGTCGAGATGGCCCGCTGGCTCGGCCTCGACGCCGTGCGCGTCGAGGAGCGTGGCGACCTGGCGGTGCGGCTGGTGGCGGCGGTCGCGGCCTGAGGCCGGAGGTCGCCGCCAACGGCGCGGCCGGTGTGTCCGGTGTCACTCGGTTGCCGGCCCGCGCTGTCGCGCGGGTGACAGCGCCCGGCGGAGGGTCCGCGCAGGCTCATGACCGGTGACGATCCCGCACCGATCCACGAGAAGGAGAAGACCGTGACCCACTCCATCCGCCACATCGTCCAGGTGGCCGTGTCCTCGCTGTTCCTGATGTTCGCCGGCACCACTGCGGCCTTCGCCGGCCCGCCGCCGATCGAGCCCGTCCCCCCGGCCTCCGGCGGCGGAGTCGGCGGGGTCAGCGACAGCGGCTTCCCCTGGATGCTCACCGGTGCCGTCGCGCTGCTGGCCATCGCCGTGGTCGCCCTGTCGGTCGTACTGTGGAGCCGGTACCACGCCAGCCACCACCGGCTCGCGACCCCGTGAGGCACTGAGCGCCGATGAGCACCATCGTGCACGCGCTGAGCCAGTCGGACGCGTTCCGTTCTCTCGACGAGTCGGAGCTCGACCGGCTGGCCTCGGCGTGCGCCGCCCGCACGTACGGGCCCGGCGAGCTGGTGTTCCTTCGCGGCGACTCCGGGGACTGCATGTACGTCGTGGCCTCGGGTGCCGTGGCCGTGTCGCTGGCGTCCGTGGGGGGACGCGACGTCCTCCTCGCGGTCCTCGGCCCGCACCAGACATTCGGCGAGCTCGCCCTGGTCGACGACGGCCCAAGAGTCGCGACGGTGACCGCCCGCTCGAGGTCGGTGCTCGTCGTGGTGCCGCGCCGGGCCGTCGCCGACCTGATGGTGCGGCACCCCGCGGTCATGCGGGCCCTGCTGGTGTCGATGGCCGCGCTGGTCCGCCGGCTCGACGAGCAGGCCTGCGACGCCGCGCTGCTGGACCTGCCGCGGCGCGTCGAGAAGCACCTCTCCGCGCTGGTCCGGGGGCGAGCGGTTCCCCCGCCCCGCCCCGACGGGTTCGTCCCCGTCGAACACGTGCTGACGCAGGGCGACCTCGCCCGGCAGGTCGGCGGGTCGCGACAGCAGGTCAACCGGGTCCTGATGAGCCTCGAGGCCGACGGCTCGATCGAGCGGCTGGGCCACCGGATCGTCGGGATCCGGCCGGAGCGGCTCTACTCCGAGGACGCACCGCTGTAGTCCGTGCTGAGCCGGGCGTGCAGGTGCTCGTCGTGGCGGCTGCCGTCCTCGGCGCGGTACACGCCGCGCAAGGTCCCCTCGGCGTGGTAGCCGCACTTCTCCGCGACCCGGCACGACGCGCGGTTCTCGACAGCGTGCGGCAGCTCGATCCGCTCGACCCCCAGTGCGCCGAACGCCCACCCGGTCATGGCGGTGACGGCCGTGGTGGCGACCCCCCGCCCCCGCGCCCAGGGGGCGGTCCGGTAGCCGATCGCGGCGCTGCGCTGGTCGTCGAGGTCGATCCGCCAGAGCGAGACGTTGCCGGCCAGCCGTCCGGTGGCGGCATCGAGAACGGACAGCGTCGCGTGCGTGCCCTCGCTCCAGTCCGCGCCGCTCACGCACCAGTCGCGCGCCGTCGCGACGTCGACGACACGTGGCGCGGGGTTCCACAGCACCGTCATGGGGTCGCGCAGCATCACCAGCGCGTCCTCCGCCTCCTGGGCCGACGGCGGCCGGAGCTGCCAGGCACCGGCGGCGATCTCCACGTGCTCGATCCCGCTCACGGCCGCAGCCGGGCGTGCAGGTGCTCGTCGACGAAGCCGTCCGCGAGCAGGCAGGACTCGCGCTGGGTGCCCTCGAGGGCGAACCCGGCCTTCACCGCCACCCGGCAGCTGGCGGCGTTCGTGACCGCGTGCTGCAGCTCGACGCGGTGCAGGCCGAGCCCGTCGAACGCGTACCCGCTGGCCGCCGTCAATGCGCGCGGCGCCACGCCGCGGCCACGGCACCGGGGCATCGTCCAGTACGACGCCGTGGCCCACAGGTCGACCCGGTTGATGCTGCGCAGCGCGACGGCGCCGGCCACCTCACCGGCGACCTCGACCGCCCAGGCGACGGCGGTGCCGTCTGCCGCCCGCCGCCGGGTGCGAGCGAGCAGCCGGCGGGCGTCGTCGGTCGTCCGCGGGGGTGGGTGCGGCGACCACCGGGCCACCGACGGGTCGCCGACGCCGACCAGGTAGTCGCGGGCGTCGTCGTCGCGCCACGGCCGCAGCAGCAGGTCGTCGTCGTCGAGCACCGGCACGTCGAGCGGGACGGCCGGGGGGTCGGCCGGCCCCGGCGGGTCCTCGGCGAGGCGTGCGTGCCGGTGCTGGTCGCTCACCCGACCGTCGGGGTAGCCGAGGGCGCCGCGCTCGACCCCCTCGAGCGCGAACCCGCCGCGCGTCGCGACGACGCACGACGCGACGTTGCCGACGTCGTGCACCAGCTCCACCCGGTCCAGTCGGAGGTCGCCGAAGGCGTAGCCCAGGACGGTGTCGGTGGCAGAGACGGCCACGCCGCGGCGCCGGTGGGCCGGGTGCACGCCGTAGCCGATCTCTGCACCGGGCGGGTGCTCCTCGAACCGGTGCAAGGACACGCGTCCGAGCAGGGCGCGGCTGTCGGGGTCGCGCACGGCCCAGTCGAGCCGGTCGGGGCCGCCGCGCTCGGCCAGCCACCGCCGGGCGTCGTCCACCGTGCGGACGTCGGCCAGCGACCGCGACCAGTGCCGGCCCACGTCGTCCGCGAGCTCGACGATGGCGGGCAGGTCGTCCTCCTCCCATGGCGTCAGGAGGACGCCGTCCCCGCGGAGCTCCGGCGGGGACGGGGGAATCGCCAGGGCCATCAGCGGAGCTCGCCGGCGAGCAGGCCGGCGACCCAGCCGTCGACCCGGTCGCCGCGATGGAGCAGTCGGGACCGACAGGTGCCCTCGCGCTGGAAGCCGAGCTTCTCGGCCACCCGCCAGCTGCCGTGGTTCCCCACGCCGGCCCACCACTCGATCCGCTGCAGGCCCAGCACGTCGAAGCCGAACCGGCAGACCAGCCGGGCGGCGTCGGTCATGACGCCACGGCCGCGGGCCCACGGCGCGGTCCAGAAGCCGATCTCGCGCATCGTCGCGTCGTGCGCGTGCAGCCCGACCATCCCGAGCAGCATCCCGTCGTCCCGGTCGGTGATGGCGAAGGTCATCTCGCCGTCCGCCGCTGCCCAGCGCTCCGGACGGGAGGCCACGAACTCCACCGCGTGCGCCCGCTCGTACGGCACCGGCACCGGTATCCACCGCTGGAGCTCGGCGTCCTGGCAGGCGCGGGTGACGGCCTCGACGTCCTGCTCGGCGGGCAGGCGCAGGAGGAGGTGGTCGTCCGAGAGCTCGACGGGGTCCATGGGCCCCATCCAACCGGGCACTCGCAGGGCGGTCGAGCCGTTGGAGCCCGACGTGCGCCTACGATGCTGTAGGCGACCGAGCCGACCGACCCTGATCGAGGAGTTTTCCGCGTGCCCGCCTTCTTCGACAAGATGCTCCGCGCCGGCGAGGGCAAGATCCTCCGGAAGCTGACCGCCATCTCCGGGCAGGTCAACGTCATCGAGGACGAGTTCGTCGCGATGACCGACGCCGAGCTGCGGGCGATGACCGACGAGTTCCGTAGCAGGCTCGCCGACGGCCAGGACCTCGACGACCTGCTGCCGGAGGCGTTCGCGACCGTGCGCGAGGCTGCCCGCCGTACGTTGGGTCAGCGCCACTTCGACGTCCAGATCATGGGCGGCGCCGCCCTGCACCTCGGCAACATCGCCGAGATGAAGACCGGTGAGGGCAAGACGCTGGTCGCGACCCTGCCGTGCTACCTCAACGCGCTCACCGGCAACGGTGTCCACGTCGTGACGGTCAACGACTACCTCGCCGAGTACCAGTCCGAGCTGATGGGCCGCGTGCACCGCTTCCTCGGCCTCGAGGTCGGCGTCATCCTCGCCAGGATGCGACCCGACGAGCGGCGCCGGCAGTACGCCGCCGACATCACCTACGGCACGAACAACGAGTTCGGCTTCGACTACCTGCGCGACAACATGGCCTGGTCCCGCGACGAGCTGGTCCAGCGCGGCCACAACTTCGCCGTCGTCGACGAGGTCGACTCCATCCTGATCGACGAGGCCCGCACACCGCTCATCATCAGCGGCCCGGCGGACCAGGCCACCAAGTGGTACGCCGACTTCGCGCGGATCGTCGAGCGGCTCGCCCGCGACGTCGACTACGAGGTCGACGAGAAGAAGCGCACGATCGGTGTGCTGGAGCGTGGTGTCGAGCGCGTCGAGGACACCCTGGGCATCGAGAACCTCTACGAGTCCGCCAACACCCCGCTGGTCGGCTACCTGAACAACGCCATCAAGGCCAAGGAGCTGTTCAAGAACGACAAGGACTACGTCGTGATGAACGGCGAGGTCCTCATCGTCGACGAGCACACCGGTCGCATGCTCGCCGGCCGTCGGTACAACGAGGGCATGCACCAGGCGATCGAGGCCAAGGAGGGGGTGGAGATCAAGCAGGAGAACCAGACCCTGGCCACCATCACCCTGCAGAACTTCTTCCGCCTCTACGACAAGCTCTCCGGCATGACGGGCACGGCCATGACGGAGGCCTCGGAGTTCTCCCAGATCTACAAGCTCGGCGTCGTCCCCATCCCCACCAACAAGGAGATGATCCGTCTCGACCAGGCGGACCTCGTCTACAAGACGGAGGACGCGAAGTTCAACGCGGTGGTCGACGACATCGCGGAGCGGCACGAGAAGGGCCAGCCGGTCCTCGTGGGAACGGTGAGCGTCGAGAAGTCGGAGCTGCTCTCGGGACTGCTCAAGAAGCGCGGCCTGCGCCACGAGGTCCTCAACGCCAAGCAGCACGAGCGCGAGGCCACGATCGTCGCCGAGGCGGGTCGCAAGGGGGCCGTCACGGTCGCCACGAACATGGCCGGTCGCGGCACCGACATCATGCTGGGCGGCAACGTCGAGTTCCTCGCCGACCACGAGCTGCGCAGCCGCGGGCTCGACCCGGTGGAGACGCCCGAGGACTACGAGAAGTCGTGGCCCGAGGCGGTCGAGGACGTCAAGCGCAGGGTGGCGTCGGAGCACGACGAGGTCACCCAGGCCGGCGGTCTCTACGTCCTGGGCACCGAGCGGCACGAGTCGCGACGCATCGACAACCAGCTGCGCGGCCGCTCCGGTCGCCAGGGCGACCCCGGGGAGTCACGCTTCTACCTGTCCCTCGGCGACGACCTGATGCGGCTGTTCAACGCGGCGATGGTCGAGAACTTCCTGACCCGCTTCAACATCCCCGAGGACGTCCCGATCGAGTCCCGGATGGTGACCAACGCGATCCGCTCGGCGCAGACGCAGGTCGAGGCGCAGAACTTCGAGATTCGCAAGAACGTCCTGAAGTACGACGAGGTGCTCAACCGCCAGCGGACCGTGATCTACGCCGAGCGCCGCGAGGTCCTCGAGGGCGCGGACCTCCACGAGCAGATCCGTCACATGGTCGACGACGTGGTCGAGGGCTACGTCACCGCGGCGACGGGTGAGAGCTTCGCGGAGGAGTGGGACCTCGACAAGCTCTGGTCGGCCCTCAAGACGCTCTACCCGGTCTCGGTGACCATCGAGGAGCTCGAGGAGGCGTCCGGCGGCGACCGGACCGGCCTGACGTCGGAGTTCCTCGCGGAGGAGCTCAAGGCGGACGCGCAGGCAGCGTACGACCGTCGCGAGGAGACGCTCGGCGCGGACGTGATGCGCGAGCTCGAGCGCCGGGTCGTGCTCTCCGTTCTCGACCGGAAGTGGCGCGAGCACCTGTACGAGATGGACTACCTGCAGGAGGGCATCGGCCTGCGCGCGATGGCCCAGCGCGACCCGCTCGTGGAGTACCAGCGGGAGGGCTTCAACATGTTCGCCGCCATGATGGACGCCATCAAGGAGGAGTCCGTCGGGTACGTCTTCAACCTCGAGGTGCAGGTCGACGAGGCGGCGGCCGAGGCCTCGCCGGACGGCACCCAGCACGCCGAGCTCGTGGCCAAGGGCCTGGCCGCGCCCCGCCGCCCGACCCAGCTGCAGTACACCGCGCCGTCCGTCGACGGCGACCCGTCCTCTCCGGCACCGGCAGCGGCGGTCGTTGCCAGCGCCGCCGACGATCCCTATGGCGACGTCCCGCGCAACGCTCCGTGCCCCTGCGGGTCCGGCAAGAAGTTCAAGCGCTGCCACGGCGACCCGCGCAACCGCAACAGCTGACGGGCGGCTGGCGGAGGCGGGCGTCGTGACTCCGGACGACCTCCGTGACTACTGCCTGGGCAAGCCCGGGGCGTGGCCTGACGAGCCCTGGGAGGGCGACTCGGTCGCGAAGGTCGGAGCGAAGATCTTCGCGTTCCTCGGGTCGGACTCGGTGGGCCTCAAGTGCGCGGCCACCCGCGAGGAGGCCGACGAGTGGCTGGCGCGCTACCCGGGCGACGCCTCGGTGATGGCCTACATCGGCCGCTCCGGCTGGAACACGCTGCGGATCGCCGGCACCATTCCCGACGAGGAGCTCCGCGACGCCATCGATGCGTCCTACGACGCGGTGGTCGCCAAGCTGGCGACGAAGGACCGGCCCACCCGAGCCTGAGGCGCGTGAGACCGGTGACCTGGTCCGACGGCTCAGCCGAGCTCGAGGGCGGTGCACTGCCACCGGCCGTCGAGGCCCTCCAGGCGCAGGGCCACAGCCGTCGTCCGCAGGCCGCGGCGCACCATCGCCGCCACCTCGGCGACGCCGTCGGCCGGTTCCGTGACGTGCACGGAGCGGACCACCGCCCGGGCCACCTCTGACGAGCGCGCCGGCGCACCGGGCACCCGCGCGGCGACGTCGTCGTAGACCTCCGCGCTCGTCCAGCGGACGAGCTGCGCGGAGGGCCGGTCCCCGGCCATCACCTCGACCACGGCCTGCACGAAGCGCGCGGACCAGTGGCGCGGCTCGGGCAGGTCGGCCCGGCCGGTGGGCTGCGGACCGAAGTCGGCGTCGTCCTGGTCCTCCTGCGCGTCCGGGCGACGAGGCAGCGGCGGGACCAGCCGCAGCCCGGGCGGCGGCTGTGGTGTCGAGGGCAGGCCGCTCGGGAGGACGAAGGCCAGCGCGAGGGTGCCCTGCACCGCATCGCCGGGCCGCCCGGCAGACGTGCCGTCCGGTGACGCCGACCACGGCTGCCGGCCGCCGTCCGCGTGGCCGGCGACCGACTCGTCGTCGTAGGGCGGCTCGCAGGCCGGGACGGGCAGCCGGCGGATGCTCGTCGGGATCGTGCTGGCGGGTTGGCTCACGGGTGGCTCCTGCTCCGGCTCGGTCGGGTGGGGGGTCAGCGGGGTCAGTCGGTGCGGGCCCGGTCGGGCGGGGTCAGCCGCAGGCCGGGGAGGATGAGGTCGGGGTCGGCGCCGATCTGCCTGCGGTTGGCGTCATGCCAGCGGGGCCACTCCGCGGCGACGTCCGCGGCCGAGGCGCCGGGCCCCAGGTGGCGGGCCGCGATGTCCCAGAGCGTGTCGCCCCGCCGGACCACGACCTCGTCGGCGACCGTGCGCCCGGCGCCGGGGACGGCCGTCACGAGGTGCACAGGTGCCGCCGGGATGCCAGGTGGCGCGGCCGCCGGGCGGTCGGGAGTCCAGCCGCTCAGGTTGTCCGCCGGCCGGTCCAGCACATCGAGCACGTCGAGCACATCGAGCACGTCGAGCACAGCCGCCACGGCCCGTCGATCGGCGCCGCCCGGACGGCCGTGATCGCCGGCAGTGGCTGGCGCCATCGTGGCCGGGCTGCCGTGGACGGCGTCGGTGGCCGTCGCCGGAGGAGCGCCACAGCCCGCCGCCACGCCGGCCAGGCCGACGCCGAGGGCGCCGGCCGCCAGCCGCCGGAGCACCACAGGTGCCCAGCGATCGGCAGCCCGCTCCAGCCGGCCGCCGGCGACTGCGGTCGCGGCCAGGGAGAGCACGACCGCCGCGGCCAGCCAGGTGAGCACCAGCCAGGCCGCGACGGCGGCGGCCAGGCCGACGGCGGCGTCCAGCGGGGCCGGGCCCGGCTCCGCGACGGCCTCGCCGACTCCAGCGGTGGCCCAGGCGAGGGCCGAGGAGGCGCACAGGTAGCCGGCCAGGACGGCGGTTCCGCTCGCGAGGCCGCGCCCGCGGACTGACATGGACGTCTCCGCTCGCTAGATGTCATTTGCTTCTGTTTGCGTTTCTAATCGCTTGTTCGCATCCTGTCAATCCGTTTAGCGTCGTGCAGTGTCGATAGGGCGCGGACTCGCGCCGTCGGCGGGGCCGGCCGAGGGCGGTGCGGTAGAACACCGGTGCAGTGGTGCCACCGATGGATCGGGGCCGACCGGCCCGGATGGGAGGGGACGCGTGCGCTGGGACGACCTGTTCCGTGACCTCGAGGCACAGCTGGCGGCGGCCGAGGCGGAGGAGCTCGATGCCGAGGTCGCCGACCGGACCCGCCGGGAGAGCGCCCGCCTCGGGCTGGTCGACCGGGCCCGCGGCGCGGTGGGGTCACGGATCACGGCCCGGGTGCAGGGCGCCGGACCGGTACGAGGTGTCCTGCTCGACGTGGGGTCGCAGTGGCTGCTGGTCGGCGAGGACGGCGGGCGCGAGGCCGTCCTGCCGCTCCCGGCGGTGCTCTCGGTCGCCGGGCTGACGGCGTGGAGCGGCGTACCGGGCGCCGCGGGTCAGGTCTTCGACCGCCTCGGCCTCGGTGCGGCGTTGCGCGGCATCGCCCGGGACCGGGCGCCGGTGTCGGTCCAGCTGCTCGACGGCAGCACGGTCAGCGGGACGATCGACCGGGTGGGCGCCGATTTCCTGGAGCTGAGCACCCGGGACGTCGCCGAGCCGGTGCGGACGGGACGGCCGGTGGTGCGGACGGTGCCCTTCGCGGCCGTGGCGGTCGTGCGCTCGGGGCCCTGACCGCGGTCAGTGGCCCGCCGGACCCTCCTCGTCGGCCCCGCCGTCCACGCTGTCCGAGTCCTCCAGGTCGCCACTCGTGGGCGGCCGGCCGAACTGGTGGGTCGAGACGAACTCCCGGGTCTGGTCGTACATCCGCGCGATGTAGCGCTCGAGCTCGCTGCTCTCCACCCGCCACTGCCCACGACCCCCGATCTTGATCGCCGGCAGCTCGCCGGAGCGGACCAGCGAGTAGACCTGGGCGGAGGACGTGTTGAGCACCTCCGCGACGTCGGAGAGCTGGAGGAAGCGCGGCGTCGGACCCGCGTGCGGGGGAGTCGTTCGGGGAGTCATCGGGGGGGTCATCGGTCACCTCGGGCAGGACTGGTGGGCCTCGGCTGCCTCAGTATGCCTGCGCTTGCCTGCGCTTGAACCCCGTCGTCCACAGGGGGTTGCCGCGTCGGTGCCCTGTGGACCGCGAGGCGGC
>DASVED010000100.1:0-14642 GCA_036380775.1 Actinomycetes bacterium | reverse complement strand
CGTGCAGATCGGCTGCGACCTGCCCGGCGCCAGGTGGGCGGTCGAGACGGCCACCACGCACGAGCAGCTGGTAGCGGGAGTCTCCCTGCACCCCAACGAGGCACCGCGGCTCGCGGCGGCCGGCACGTTGGCCGACGCCCTTGCCGAGATCGACACGCTGGCCACGTCTCCCGTCGTACGCGCCGTGGGGGAGACCGGCCTGGACCACTACCGCACCGGTCCCGAGGGTCGCGACGTGCAGGAGGCGTCGTTCCGCGCGCACATCGAGATGGCGAAGCGGCACGGCAAGGCGCTGGTGATCCACGACCGCGACGCGCACGACGACGTGCTGCGCGTCCTCGAGGAGGAAGGAGCGCCGGAGCGGGTCGTCTTCCACTGCTTCTCCGGGGACAGGGAGATGGCCGAGCACTGCGTACGTCGGGGATGGTGGCTGTCCTTCGCCGGCACAATCACGTTCAAGAACGCCGGCCAGTTGCGCGAGGCGCTCGCCGTCGCACCCCTGGACCGACTGCTCGTCGAGACGGACGCGCCGTACCTCACGCCGATGCCCTACCGGGGACGGCCCAACGCCTCCTACCTCGTGCCGCTCACCGTGCGCGCGATGGCCGCCGTGCTGGGTGTCAGCGAGGACGAGCTCGGCACGGCGATCGCGGCCAACACCGAGGCAGCCTTCGGCTCCTGGTGAGCCTGTGCACGCGGGCGGTTTGCTCGGCAACGACCCCGTTGGCTACCGTCGACGGCTTATGAGCGCTGGACGGCACTCCTCGGGACCTCGGCGGTCCGCGCTGCGAAGCCTGCCCTCGCTCGTCCTGCAGGTCGCTGTCGTGCTCGGTCTGGTGATCGGCACTACGGCCTTCGTCACCCGCGACAAGACCGTGACGGTCTCCGTCGACGGGTCCACCCGCGAGGTGCGCACCTTCGCGGGCACCGTCGGCGACGCCCTCGAGGCCGAGGGCATCGAGGTGGACTCCGACCACGACCTGGTCACGCCGAGTCCCGAGCAGGACCTGCGTGACGGCGAGACCGTGGTGGTGCGCTTCGGCCGGCCGGTGCTCCTGACCGTCGACGGGCAGACGCGCACGGTGTGGACCACCGCGCGCAGTGTCTCCGAGGCGTTGATGATGCTCGGCGTCCGCTCGGACGGGGCCTACCTCTCGGCGTCGCGCAGCCGTGACATCGGGCGCGGCGGGATGAAGCTCGACGTCCGGATGCCGCACCACATCACCTTCCTCGCCGACGGCAAGCACCACGAGGTGACGACGACCGCGCCGACCGTGCGCAGCGCGCTGGAGGAGGCGGGCCTCCGGCTGCGGACCCAGGACCGCGTCAGCGCCGACCTGGCCGCCCTGCCCTACTCCGAGCAGGTCGTCGGCGTCACGCGAGTCGACGGCAAGCGCGTGGTCGAGGAGCGCCCGATCCGGTTCGAGACCGTGGAGCGCAAGACCAACGACCTCTTCGAGGGCACGACCAAGGTGCTGAAGGCGGGCAAGGTCGGCATCCGGGTCAAGCGGTACGTCGAGACCTACCTCGACGGGAAGCTGGACTCGCGCAAGCTGGTGAGCAACCGCGTCGCGAAAAAGCCGGTGACCCAGGTCGTCCTGGTCGGCACGAAGCCGGTCCCGCAGAACACGCCGACGGCCGACGGGCTGAACTGGGCGGCTCTCGCCGACTGCGAGTCGGGCGGCAACCCGCAGGCCGTCAACAGCGCCGGGCCTTACTACGGGCTCTACCAGTTCCTGGAGAGCACCTGGCACTCGGTGGGCGGCACCGGGATCCCGACCCAGCACAGTGCCTCCGAGCAGACGTACCGCGCGCAGATCCTCTACAACCGCAGCGGCGCAGGGCAGTGGCCGGTGTGCGGCCAGTACCTCTTCTCCTGATCGGGTGAGCGCTCCGGCCGCCCAGCTGCTCGGCCCCGTCGAGGTGCGCGACATCGCCGCCCGGCTGGGGATCCGGCCCACCAAGACCCTCGGTCAGAACTTCGTCATCGACCCCAACACGGTCCGCCGGATCGTGCGAGCAGCAGGCGTGGGTCCTGACGACGTCGTCGTCGAGGTGGGGCCGGGCCTCGGGTCGCTGACCCTCGGCCTGCTCCCGGAGGTCGCATCGGTCGTCGCGGTCGAGATCGACCCTGTGCTGGCCCGCGAGCTGGCGGTGACCGTGGCGGGTCGCGCTCCGGCGTACGCGTCGAGCCTCACCGTGGTCACCGCCGACGCGCTGCGGGTCGACGACCTGCCCGGACCGCCCCCCACGGCCCTCGTCGCGAACCTGCCCTACAACGTGGCCGTGCCGGTCCTGCTGCACCTGCTGGAGCGGTTCCCGTCACTGCGCCGGGTGCTGGTGATGGTGCAGTCCGAGGTCGCCGACCGCCTCGCCGCGCCGCCCGGGAGCCGCACCTACGGCGTGCCGTCGGTGAAGGCCGCTTGGTACGCCGACGTGCGCCGGGCCGGCGCTGTCGGGCGGTCCGTGTTCTGGCCGGCACCCAACGTCGACAGCGGCCTGGTGGAGATGACCCGACGTGACCCGCCGGCCACCCCGGCCAGCCGCCCGGAGGTGTTCGCGGTCGTCGACGCGGCGTTCGCGCAGCGGCGCAAGACGTTGCGCGCGGCGCTCGCCGGCTGGGCGGGGTCGCCCACGGCGGCCGAGGAAGCGTTGCGCGCCGCCGGCATCGACCCGAGGACGCGCGGTGAGGCACTGGGTGTGACCGACTTCGCCCGCCTGGCGGCGCACCGGCCGACGACGCGCACCTAGGGTGAGCGCCATGAGCTCGGTGACCGCGCGTGCCCCCGCGAAGGTCAATCTCGAGCTGGCGGTCGGCGGGCCGCGTCTCGACGGCTACCACGACCTGGCCACCGCGTACCACGCGATCTCGCTCTACGACGAGGTCATCGCCTCCGACTCCGACGAGCTGACGGTCAGCATGAGTGCGGGCACCGGCATCCCGGTCGACGACGTCCCGGAGGACGAGAGCAACCTCGCCGCTGCCGCCGCGCTCGCGCTGGCGCGCTACGTCGGCCGCGAGGCACGAGTGGCCCTACACATCACCAAGGGCATCCCGGTGGCCGGCGGCATGGCCGGCGGCAGCGCCGACGCCGCGGCGGCCCTGGTCGCCTGCGACGCGCTGTGGGGCACCGGACTGTCCCGCGCCGAGCTCGCGGAGCTGGCCACCGGCCTCGGCAGCGACGTGCCGTTCTCGCTGCTCGGCGGCACCGCGATGGGCACCGGCCGGGGCGAGGTTCTCGCGCCGGTGCTCGCCCGCGGCCGGTTCGAATGGGTCGCCGCGCTCGCCGAGGACGGGCTGTCGACGCCGGCGGTCTACCGGGAGCTCGACCGGCTCCGGGGCGGCCGGGCCGTGCCGGAGCCGCGGGTCAGCGACGGGCTGATGGCGGCGCTGCGAGCGGGGGACGCCGACGAGCTGGGCCGGGCGATGCGCAACGACCTGCAGGACGCCGCGTGCGCACTCCGCCCGGTGCTGCGTCAGACCCTGGACACGGGCCGCGAGGCGGGCGCGCTGGGCGCGATGGTCTCCGGCAGCGGACCGACGGTGGTCTTCCTGGCGCGCAGCCCCGAGCACGCCATCGACATCGCCGTGGCGCTCAGCGCGACCGGGACCTGCCGGGCGGTGAAGCGCGCGCACGGCCCGGTGGGCGGCGCCCGCGTCGTGGGGGACTGAGTGGCGACCAGCGCGCGCAACCTGGTCAACCTCGAGAGCGCGACCAAGGCGTACGGCACGACGGTGCTGCTCGACGCCGTCTCGCTCGGTGTCGGGGAAGGGGACCGGATCGGGGTCGTCGGGCGCAACGGTGACGGCAAGTCGACGCTGCTGAACCTGCTGACCCGTCGTGAGACGCCGGACGGCGGCCGGGTCACGCACACCGGCGGACTGCGCGTGGCCGGTGTCGCGCAGCACGACGACCTCGAGGCGACGGCGACCGTGCGGTCGCTGGTCGTGGGGCACGGGCCCGCGCACGAGTGGGCGTCGGACGCGCGGGTCCGCGACGTGCTCTCCGGCCTGTTCGGCGACCGCTCCCGGGTGGACGCGTTCCTCGACCGTCCGGTCGGGAACCTCTCCGGCGGGGAACGGCGTCGCGTCGCACTCGCCCGGGCTCTCGTCGGCGAGCACGACCTGCTGGTGCTGGACGAGCCGACGAACCACCTCGACGTCGAGGGGATCGACTGGCTGGCGCGGCACCTCGCGGCGCGCCGCGAGGCGGTGGTGGTCGTCACCCACGACCGCTGGTTCCTCGACGAGGTCTGCTCGGTCACGTGGGAGGTGCAGGGCGGCACGGTGCGCGCGTACGACGGTGGCTACTCGGCGTACGTCCTGGCCCGCGCGGAGCGTGACCGGATGCAGGCGGCGACGGATGCGCGCCGGGCCAACCTGGTCCGCAAGGAGCTCGCCTGGCTGCGCCGGGGCCCTCCTGCGCGAACCTCCAAGCCGAGGTTCCGGATCGACGCGGCCAACGCGCTCATCGCCGAGGAGCCGCCCGCGCGCGACGGCGTCGAGCTGATGCGATTCGCCAGCGCGCGACTCGGCCGGACGGTCTACGACGTCGAGGACGCCTCGCTCGAGGTGGGCGGGCGGGCCTTGCTCGACCACCTGACCTGGCACCTTGGCCCGGGTGACCGCGTCGGGATCGCCGGCGTCAACGGCTCGGGGAAGACCTCGCTGCTGCGGATGCTGACCGGCTCGCTGGCCCCGACCGCCGGACGGGTGGTGAGAGGGGTCACCGTGCGCGAGGCGCACCTCTCCCAGGACGTCGTCGAGCTCGACCCGTCCCTTCGCGTCCTGGAGGCCGTCGAGCAGGTTCGCCGGGAGGTGGATCTCGGCAAGGGCCGGTCGGTGACGGCGACCCAGCTGTGTGAGCGGTTCGGCTTCGTCGGCAACGACCAGTGGACGCCGGTCGGGGAACTCTCCGGCGGAGAGCGGCGACGTCTGCAGCTGCTGCGGCTGCTGATGGACGAGCCGAACGTCCTACTGCTCGACGAGCCGACGAACGACCTGGACATCGACACCTTGAACGCGCTGGAGGACCTGCTCGACGGCTGGCCCGGGTCGCTGCTGGTGGTGTCCCACGACCGGTACTTCCTGGAGCGGGTGTGCGACCGCACGGTCGCCCTGCTCGGTGACGGCCGGCTGCGCGACCTGCCCGGAGGAGTAGACGAGTACCTCGCTCTGCGTCGCGAGATCTCCGCTGCGCCGCCGTCGGCCGCCGCGACCGCAACGGCACCACCGAGCGATGCCGCTGCCACCAGGGCTGCCCGCAAGGAGCTCGCCCGGGTGGAGCGCCAGCTGGATCGGCTGCGGACCCGCGAGGGCGGGCTGCACGACGACCTGGCGACCGCATCGATGACATCGACCGATCACGAGCGGGTGCTCGAGCTGGACACCGCCCTCCGAGCGGTGGTCGCGGAGCGGGAGCAGCTCGAGGAGCGCTGGCTGGAGCTGGCCCAGCGCGTCGACCAGCCCGGCTGATCACGCGTACGCTCCGGCCATGCTCGTCGCCCTGGAGTGGGGACCCATCGGCGCCAAGGTCCTGGCCGAGACCTCCGACGTCATCGTCGTCGTGGACGTGCTGTCGTTCTCGACCGCGCTGACGATCGCGGTGGAGCAGGGCGCCAAGGTGTGGCCGCACACCGGCGGAGAGTCGGCCGGCCAGCTCGCCCGCGACATCGGTGCGGTGCTCGCCGGTAACCGTTCGTCGCACGAGGGGCTGACGTTGTCTCCCGCCAGCCTGTCCGACCTGCCAGCAGACACCCGGCTGGTGCTGCCGTCGCCCAACGGGTCGTCCATCGCGTTCGCGGCGGTCAACGGCGCGCGTCCGGTCGTGGCGGGCTGCCTTCGCAACGCGCGGGCGGTCGCCCGGCACCTGCGCGACGTCGAGCGCATCGGCCTGGTCCCGGCGGGCGAGCAGTGGGGCGACGGCTCGCTGCGCCCGGCGTACGAGGACCTCGTCGGGGCGGGCGCCGTGGTCGACCGGCTCAGCGGTCAGGACCTCTCCCTGGAGCTGTCCCCGGAGGCGGAGGCCGCGGCGCTGGCCTTCCGCTCGCTGCGCCCGCTGGAGCGCTGCACGTCGGGCGCGGAGCTGGTGGAGCGAGGCTACGCGGAGGACGTGCGGATCGCCGGCGAGACCGACGCCAGCGACGCGGTGCCGGTGCTGGTCGAGGGCCGTTTCGTCGCGGCGTGAGGCGGGGTCACTCCTCGAACGGGACGACAAGACGCCGGAGCAGGGTCGACAGCGTCTCCTGCTCGCGACTGCTGAGGCTGCGCAGCAGGTCCCGCTCGCGACCGAGCAGGTCGGCCAGGGCGGCGTCGACGCGTTCCTTGCCACGCGGGGTCAGGCGGACGTGCACCCCGCGCCGGTCCGCAGGGTCGGGCAGCCTGTGCACCAAGCCGCGGGACTCGAGGCGGTCGACCCGGTTGGTCATGGTCCCGGAGGTCACCATCGTCTCGCCGAGCAGCTGTCCGGGGGACAGGACGTACGGGCGGCCGGCCCGGCGCAGGGCAGCCAGCACGTCGAACTCCCAGACCTCCAGGTCGTGGGCGGCGAATGCCGTCCGGCGGGCTCGGTCGAGGTGGCGGGCGAGTCGCGTCACCCGGCTGAGGACCTCGAGCGGGCCGACGTCGAGGTCCGGCCGCTCCCGCGCCCATGCCTCGACCAGGCGGTCGACCTCGTCCTGCACGCCCGCACCTCCTCGGCCGGGGAAAGAGTATCGACGACGTGCCTCTTGACATCGAGACTTCTTCTCGCCAAGGTATCTTGACGTCAAGATATACGGAGGCGCCATGCAGTGGGACCCGGCGGAGTACCTGCAGTTCGGGGACGAGCGGGCGCGACCGTTCGCCGACCTGATGGCGAGGGTGCCCGAGGAGTCGCCGTCGCTCGTGGTCGACCTCGGGTGCGGACCCGGAAACCTGACCCGCCGGCTGGCCCGACGCTGGCCCGGCGCCATGGTCGAGGGGGTCGACTCGTCGGAGCACATGATCGCGTCGGCCAAGGCGGAGGGCACGTCCGGACGATTGCGCTTCACCCTCGGTGACCTGCGGCAGTGGCAGCCGGACACCCAGGTCGACGTGCTGACGTGCAACGCGACCCTGCAGTGGGTCCCGGACCACGTGGCCCTCTTGGAGCGACTGGTCTCAGCCGTCCGCCCCGGCGGCTGGTTCGCCTTCCAGGTGCCGGGCAACTTCGGCGACTCGAGCCACACGGCGATCGCGCAGCTGCGGGAGTCGCCGCGGTGGCGCGACCGGCTGGCCGGTGTGGACGTCCAGCAGCCCGGGTCGGAGGAGCCGGTCACCTACCTGGACCGGCTGGTCGGCCTGGGCTGCACGGCAGACGTCTGGGAGACGACGTACCTCCAGGTCCTGACGGGCGAGGACGCGGTGGTTCGATGGATGAAGGGGACGGGGTTGCGGCCCGTGCTCGCAGCGCTGGACGAGCGGGAGCAGGAGGAGCTCATCGACCAGTACCGCGCGCTGGTGGCGCCGGCGTACCCGCAGCGACCGCACGGCACCGTTCTTCCGTACCGCCGGATCTTCGCCGTCGCCCGCCGGGGCGCCGCCGCGTGACCGGCGCGATCGTCGGCCTGCACCACGTGCAGCTCGCGGCTCCGCCGGGCAGCGAGGACGCGCTGCGGCATTTCTACGGGACGTTGCTTGGGCTGCCGGAGGTGCCGAAGCCACCGGCTCTGGCCGCGCGGGGAGGTGTCTGGTTCCGCTCGACGCAGGTGGAGCTGCACCTCGGTGTCCAGGAGGACTTCGTCCCGGCCGGCAAGGCGCACCCCGGCCTGCTGGTCGACGGTCTCGAGGCACTGGCGCAGCGGCTTGAGGGACACGGGGTCGCGGTGCAGTGGGACGGCGACTTTCCCGGCTACCGCAGGTGCTACGTCGCCGATCCGCACGGCAACCGGATCGAGCTGCTCGAGCCGCTCAGGTCGCCGAAGGACTGACGTCGGTCAGCGCCGGGCTGGCTTCGAGGCCGGAGAGCCCGTTCCAGGCCAAGTTGACCAGGTGCGCGGCGACGTCGGCCTTGGCCGGCTCCCGGACGTCCAGCCACCACTGGCCGGTCAGCGCGACCATGCCGACCAGCATCTGCGCGTACATCGGGGCGAACTGCGCGTCGAAGCCGCGCTTGCGGAACTGGCTGACCATGATGTGCTCGACCTGGCTCGCGGCGTCGCTGATCAGCGACGCGAAGGTGCCGGTGGACTGGGCGACGGGCGAGTCGCGGACCAGGATGCGGAAGCCGTCGGTGGACGTCTCGACGTAGTCCAGCAACGCGAAGGCTGCCCGCTCGAGCAGCTCCCGGGGGTGGCCGTTGCTGGTCAGTGCGCCGGTGATGGCGTCGAGCAGGGCGCGCATCTCGCGGTCGACGACGACGGCGTAGAGCCCTTCCTTGCCACCGAAGTGCTCGTAGACGACAGGCTTGGACACGCCGGCCTTGTGGGCGATCTCCTCGACCGACGTCGCGTCGAAGCCCTTCTGGGCGAACAGCGACCGGCCGATGTCGAGGAGCTGTTCGCGCCGCTCCTTGCCGGTCATCCGTGCTCGTCCGTCGCGCTTGCCCTTGACAGGTTCCGGGAGTGCTGCGGCACCCGCCATCAGGCTGCCCGGCGGGCATCGAGGCGGTCTTGCCGTGGCCACCGGACGTCGTAGGCCCAGCCGCACGCCTCGAACAGCTGGATGACGCGCGCGCCGGAGTCGACCTGGCCCTTGAGCACGCCCGTGCGGGCGCAGGTCGGGTCGGCGTGGTGCAGGTTGTGCCAGGACTCGCCCATCGACAGGACCGCGAGCCACCACACGTTGCCGGCGCGGTCGCGGCTCTCGAACGGACGGGCGCCCATCGCGTGGCAGATCGAGTTGATCGACCAGGTGACGTGGTGGAGCAGGCCGACCCGGACGAGGCTGGCCCAGAAGAACGCGGTCAGGGCGCCGTGCCAGGACCAGGTCAGCAGCCCGCCGAGGACGGGCGGCACCGCGAGGGAGGCCAGTGCGAGGTAGGGGAAGGCGCGGCTGACCCGGACGATGTCGCGGTCGGCGAGCAGGTCGGGGGCGTACTGGCGCGCGGGGGTCTGCTCGACGTCGAAGAGCCAGCCCATGTGGGCGTACCAGAGGCCCTTCATCAGCGCCGGCACGCTCTCGCCGTACCGCCACGGGGAGTGCGGGTCGCCGTCCTTGTCGGAGAACTTGTGGTGCTTGCGGTGGTCAGCGACCCAGCGGATAGCCGGTCCCTCGATCGCCAGGCTTCCGGCGACCGCGAGGCCGACGCGGAGCGGCCGCTTGGCCTTGAACGAGCCGTGGGTGAGGTAGCGGTGGAAGCCCACGGTGATGCCGTGCCCGGCGACGGCGTAGGCGACGAACGAGATGAGGACGTCGGACCAGCCCAGCCAGCCGCCCCAGGCGACCGGGATCGCGAGCAGGATCGCGACGAACGGGATGGCGATGAACGCGACGAGCGCGACCTGCTCGACGACGCCCTTGCGTTCGCCGCCCAGGGTGCCGGCCGGCAGATCCGTGGATGTGGGCTCGGCGGTGACAGGAGTGGTCATGGACCCGCTCCCTCTGCGATCGGAGTCAGTACCTACGCGACGGTAACCTACGCCCCCGTAGGTAGTCGAACGACCAAGGGACGTCACCACGTCGTCTTCTCCCTGGCCGCCGCTCTGCCCAAGATCGTCCCTGCGCCCCACAGTTGGCACGGTCCGGGGACGAGCCGGGCAGTCCGTCAGACGTACAGCGAGGTATCGAGGACGCCACGCCAACCCCACTGTGTGGCGGGGTGACGATCATCAGACGGGAGATGCCGACCGTCTAGCCTTTGACGCGATCCGCCATGGGGTAATTGGCAGCCCGCCATCCTTTGGAGATGTGCAGTGCTGGTTCGAGTCCAGCTGGCGGAGCGCGTTCTCCTCTGGCTGGCGACGTACCGCCGCCGCCTGCTCCGGATCTCGGATGGACGGCAGGTATCCTCGGTGCGTACGACGTCCCGTCCGCCGCCTCGCCGCCGAGGAGCGCTCCCCGCGTGAGCCCCGACCGACCGGCCGCCGTGGTCGTCCTCGCCGCCGGCGAGGGCACCCGGATGAGGTCGTCGATCCCGAAGGTCCTGCACCCGGTGGGCGGTCGAACCCTGGTCCATCACGCGGTCGTGGCCGCCGCTGCACTGGAACCCGTCCACCTCGCCGTCGTCGTGGGTCACGGACGCGACCAGGTGACGAGCCATCTCCAGGAGGTCGCTCCCACGGCCACCCCCGTGGTGCAGGACCAGCAGCTCGGGACCGGGCATGCCGTGCAGTGCGCCCTCGAGTCGCTGCCCGAGCTCGACGGCACCGTGGTCGTGACCTACGGCGACGTACCCCTCCTCACCGCCGAGGTGCTCCAGTCGCTCCTGGACGCCCATGCCGAGCAGGGAAACGCGGTCACGATCCTCACGGCTCACCTGGCCGACCCGGACGGCTACGGCAGGGTCCTGCGCGGCGACCGCGACCAGGTCGTCGGCGTCGTCGAGCAGAAGGACGCGACAGATGGGCAGCGGTCCGTCCGCGAGGTCAACTCGGGCGTCTACGCCTTCGACGCCAAGACTCTGCGGGCGGGCCTGTCGAGGCTGGACACCGACAACGCGCAGGGCGAGCTGTACCTCACCGACGTGGTGGGCCATGCCGTGGCCGACGGGCTGCAGGTCGGTGCCCTGGCGGTCGTCGACACGTGGGCTGTCGAGGGGGCGAACGACCGGGTACAGCTGGCGGCGCTGCACCGGGAGCTCAACCGGCGTACGGTCGAGCGCTGGATGCGCGCCGGCGTCGCCGTGGTCGACCCGGCCACTACGTGGATCGACGCCGATGTGATCCTCGAGAGGGACGTGCTCGTCGAGCCCAACACGCTGCTGCGGGGCTCGACGCGCGTGGCCTCCGGCGCGATCGTCGGGCCCAACTGCCTGCTCGTCGACACCGAGGTGGGCGAGGGGGCCGAGGTCGTCAACACCACGTCGTACGGCGCGGTCGTCGGCGCGGACGCGACGGTTGGTCCCTACACCTACCTCCGCCCGGGCACCCGGCTCGGCCGCGGCGCGCGGGCGGGCGGCTTCGTCGAGATGAAGATGGCAGACGTCGGTGATGGTGCCAAGGTCCCTCATCTGTCCTACGTCGGCGACGCGACCATCGGCGAGGGTGCCAACATCGGCGCCGGGACGATCTTCGCCAACTACGACGGCGTCACCAAGAGCCACACCGTGGTCGGCCGCCACGCGTTCGTCGGCAGCGACTCGGTCCTCGTCGCCCCGGTGGAGGTCGCCGACGGCGCGTACGTCGCCGCCGGCTCGACAGTGACCGGCCGCGTCGGGCCGGGCGAGCTGGCCGTCGCCCGGGGCAAGCAGCGCAACATCGCCGGCTGGGTTGCCCGGCGCCGCGCCGGCACACGATCGGCGGAGGCGGCGGCCGCCGCCGACGCAGGAGCGCGTCAGGACAGGCAGCGCGACGAAGAGGGGTCGGACGGATGAGCTTCATCAAGACCACGGGCGAGAAGAAGCTGATGCTCTTCTCCGGTCGAGCCCACCCGGAGCTCGCCGACGCGGTCGCGGGCGAGCTGGGGATCGAGCTCACGCCGACCACCGCCTACGACTTCGCCAACGGCGAGATCTTCGTGCGCTACAAGGAGTCAGTCCGGGGCTGCGACGCGTTCGTGATCCAGAGCCACGCGGCGCCGCTCAACCAGTGGCTGATGGAGCAGTTCATCATGGTCGACGCCCTCAAGCGGGCGTCCGCCAAGCGGATCACCGTCGTCGTCCCTTTCTACGGCTACGCCCGACAGGACAAGAAGCACCGAGGGCGCGAGCCGATCTCGGCCCGGCTGATGGCCGACTTCTTCAAGACCGCCGGCGCCAACCGAATGATGGCCGTCGATCTGCACACCGCCCAGATCCAGGGCTTCTTCGACGGCCCGGTCGACCACCTGTTCGCCCTCCCGCTGCTGGCGAGCCATGTGAACCGACGTGTCGACCGCTCCAAGGTGGCCGTCGTCTCCCCGGACTCCGGGCGCCTGCGGCTCGCCGAGCGGTGGTCGGAGACGCTGGGCGGCGCACCGATCGCCTTCATCCACAAGACACGCGACGCCCTGGTGCCGAACGAGTCCATCGCCAACCGGGTCGTCGGTGAGGTGGCCGGCAAGACCTGCATCCTCCAGGACGACATGATCGACACCGGGGGCACCATCACCAAGGCTGCCGACGCCCTGTTCGAGGCGGGCGCCGCTGACGTCATCGTGGCAGCGACGCACGCTGTGCTGTCGGGGCCGGCGGTCGACCGGCTGAAGAACTCGCGTGTCAGCGAGGTCGTCGTGACCGACACCCTCCCGATCGGCGACGAGAAGCGCTTCGACAAGCTGACGGTGCTGTCCATCGCCCCGTTGCTCGCCCGAGGTATCCGCGAGGTGTTCGACGACGGCTCGGTGACCAGCCTGTTCGACGGCCACAGCTGAGGGGACACCGGTTTGGGCCGGGCGTCCGGGCGCGGCTAGACTGCGCCGGTTGCCCGGCGAGGGAAGCCCGGAAGTGGGGCCTCCGTGATCGACGCGGTGGTCCCGAGCCGCCCTGCCGTGCGCCGACCACCGCTTCGAACTGATCACCGCACCGCCACCACGAGGAGCCCACCAGCCGTGCCTGAGGTCCGTATCGCCGCCGAGCCGCGCACCGAGTTCGGCAAGGGCGCCGCCCGCCGCATCCGCCGCGACAACAAGGTCCCCGCCGTCATCTACGGTCACGGCACCGACCCGCGGCACATCTCGCTGCCCGGTCACGAGCTGATGCTCGCCCTCAAGACCGCCAACGTCCTGCTGACGCTCGACCTGGACGGCACCGACGAGCTCGCGCTGCCGAAGGACATCCAGCGCGACCCGATCAAGGGGTTCCTCGAGCACGTCGACCTCGTCGTCGTGAAGCGCGGCGAGAAGGTCACCGTCGAGATCGGCGTCCACCTCGTGGGCGAGGCGGCGCCGGAGACCTTCGTCACCACCGAGCAGCAGACCCTGACCGTCGAGGCCGAGGCGACTCACATCCCGACCGGCGTCGACGTGTCCATCGAGGGGCTGACGGTCGGCTCGCAGATCCACGCCAAGGACATCTCGCTGCCGGCCGGCGTCACGCTGGTCACCGCCGAGGACGCCCTCGTCGTCAACGTCACCGCCGCCACCACGGCCGAGGAGATCGAGGCCGAGCTGGCCGAGGCCGAGGCCGAGGTCGGGATCGTGCACGAGCCCACCGACGAGGAGCAGGCCGCAAAGGCCGAGGGGGCTGCCGCTGCCGAGGGCGAGGGCGACGGGGCCAAGGCGGGCGAGGCCGGCGGATCCGAGGGCGAGAAGGCCGAGAGCTGAGCCTGCTCAGGCCCCGCCGCGGGCGCGAGCCGGCCGCGGAGGAGTCCGAGGGCAGGTGGCTGGTCGTCGGGCTGGGCAACCCCGGCCCGGCGTACTCCGGCAACCGCCACAACGTCGGCTTCATGGTCGCGGACCTGCTGGCCGACCGGATGTCGGCACGCTTCAAGGCGCACAAGACGCGCGCCGAGATCGTCGAGGGCCGCCTGGCCGGCGAGCGGGTCGTGCTCGCGAAGCCGCGCTCGTACATGAACGAGTCCGGTGGTCCGGTGACGGCGCTGCTCGACTTCTTCAAGGTCCCGCTGGACCGGCTCGTGGTGGTCCATGACGAGCTCGACCTCCCGTTCGGCGGCTTGCGGCTCAAGCTCGGCGGCGGCGACAACGGGCACAACGGGCTGAAGGCCGTCCGTCGCTCCCTCGGGACCGGGGAGTTCCACCGGGTCCGGATCGGCATCGGCCGTCCGCCGGGGCGGATGGAGCCCGCGACCTTCGTGCTCCGCGACTTCAGCGGTACGGAGCGCAAGGAGCTCGACCTGGAGGTCGACCGCGCCGCTGATGCCATCGAGGAACTGATCGCCCACGGGCTCGACCTGGCCCAGAACGCCTTCAACACCTGAACCCTGGTGAACGCACCGGCCCGATGTCGGGAACGCGGCTAGGCTCGCGACGAACCTGACGGCTCGACCAGGGGACCGCTATGGATGTCGGTGCGGACACACTGCAGAAGGCCTTGCAGGTCAATCTGGACCCTCGCTGGTACGGCACCATCGCGGAGATCGGCGCCGGGCAGGAGGTGGCGCGCTGGTTCTTCCGGGCCGGCGGTGCCGCCGGGACGGTGGCCAAGTCGATGTCGGCCTACGACATGGCGGTCAGCGACGCCGTCTACGGCAAGTCCGACCGGTATGTCTCGATGGGCCGGCTGCAGGCGATGCTCGACCGCGAGTACCAGCTCAACCTGGACCGGCTCGGCGACGAGCGCGGCGACGAGACGGCGTTCTTTGCCTTCGCCGACACCGTGGTGGCCCGCAGCTACCGCGGCAGCAACGAGTGCCACGGCTGGATGGGCGTGAAGTTCCAGTCCCACCCGGGTGACGACGCCAGCCAGATCATCCTGCACGTGCGGATGCTCGACGCCGAGGCGGCACTGCAGCAGGAGGCGCTCGGCGTTGTCGGGGTCAACCTGCTGCATGGTGCGTTCTTCCACCACCACGAGCCGGAGCGGCTCGTCGAGAGCCTGCTCGACCGCCTGACCACCGGCCGGATCGAGATCGACATGATCCAGCTC
>DASVED010000099.1:0-3826 GCA_036380775.1 Actinomycetes bacterium | reverse complement strand
TCGAAGGCCGGCCGCTCCCCCGCTGGGAGCGCCCCCAGCGCCTCCTCGAGCACCGACGCCCTGGCCGCTGCGACCCGCGCCGCCACCCGGCGACCGGACGCGGTGAGCGTGATGCTCGTGGTCCGGCCGTCGGCCCCCTGGCGCCGCCGCGCGTAACCTGCCTGCTCGAGTCGGTCGACGAGCCGCACGGTGCCCGACGAGGTCAACCCGAGCACCTGGCGGAGCAGGTCGACCGACGGTGCGTCAAGGAAGTCGTGCAGCGCGGAGAGGGCGGTGGCGGTGGTCACCGACTGGTGAGCCGCGTCCTGCACCGCATCGACCATCCGGTCGGCGACGACCAGCCCGAGCGCCCCGAGCAAGTTGCCGGCGCGATCCATCTCGCCGGCTAGGCGAGGTCGTAGTCGAGGGTGACCGTCGGCTCGCCCGCAAGCGGCGCGCTGAACTCGCCGGAGCCGCTGATGCCGGCGAGACCATCCCTGCCGGACCCTGCGACGACGCTCCAGGTGCCGGCCGCGACCTTCCCGTCGAACCTGCCGGTCGTGGTCAGGACGACCGTGCCCTCGCGACCACCCAGCCGCCCGGTGATGCGCTGGATCCCGACGTAGTCCGCGGCATCGTCCGCGGTGTATGCCATCAGCCAGGTCACCGCACCCTCACCCTCGATGTCACCGCTGAAGGTCTGGGTGACGTCAGCCCGAGTGAGCTTCGCCCGGCCCTCCAGGTCCTCGTACGTCTGCTCGTCCCAGCCGGTGACCTGGAACCCCGCATGTGCCGTGGTGGTCATGATTCCTCCTCGTGAGGGCAAAATGCACCATATGTGTGAGGCATACACATGTCTAGCCAGAGCCGAGCGAAACGTCCGCTCCTGCCGCTCTCCGACCGCTCAGTCAGCGGGAGCGGGCGGGACGGATCCGTCGGGCCAGGCGGCGATGCACACCCGGTTGCCGGCGCGGTCGGCGAGGATCCACCCCGCAGGGGCGTCGGCGTCGTCGACAATGTGGCCTCCTGCGGCAAGGGCCGCCGCAACACGCACCTCGGCATGCTCGCGAGCGACGGTACGTCGACGTGCATCGCGTGCCGGAGTGGTTTCTCCGCGTCGAGCTCCTGCATCCAGACCGTCGAGCCGTGGCCGAGCGGGTCGATGGCGTTGTCGTCGTCCAGCGGTGCGTACCCGAGGACAGCGCGCCAGAAGCCGACATCGAGCGCATCGGGCTTCGCAGCTATGGCCAGCTGGACCTCTTGCGCACCTGTGCGGTCGGTGACGGCGCCGTGCGACCGCGCCACTGCCGAGACTGCCCGGGCCAGCTCGACGTGGCATCCCTCCAGCCGAAAGACACCGCGGCTGAGCCGCACCGTGAGCCGGTCGTCGGCCATCGTCAGCAGATGCCCCGAGCCCTCGAGGCCGGGAACCTGCGCGACCGCCTCGGCAAGCTGCGCCGCTGCGCGGAGCGACGGGACGCGGAACACAGCAGTCGCTCCGCCGTGCAACACGACCCAGTCGTCAACGCCGTCCGCGGCGAGGAACTCCTGCCACCCCTGCTCGCTCATGCCCACCGCCCAACGATTCGTGCAGCCTCACATCCGGGATCTCAGCACGTCGACCTCGCAGCCTGGCAAGAACGGGTCGAAGCCGTGCTCGACCAGCCAACGGATCGCCAGCAGGCTTCGCAACGACCACCACGCGCGGATCACTTCGAGGTCGACGTCGGTGCCGTAGCCGGCGACGACGTCGCCAAGGTGCTCCTCGTGTCCGAGCGTCAAGATGGCGAGGTCGTACAGGGGATCGCCCCGGCCCGCCTCGGACCAGTCGAGCACGCCGGTGATCTCATCACCGTCGACGAGCACGTGTGCGACCTGCAGGTCGCCGTGCGTGAACACCGGTGTCCACGGCCGGAACACGGCCTCGGCAACCCGGCGGTTGCGCGTGACCACATCAGTGGGAAGGACGCCGTTTGTGACGAGCCACTCGCATTCGCCGTCGAGGTGCGATGCCGACTCGTCGAGTCGCCTACTTGTCCATGGCGGCAGCGGCGCGTCGTGCAGCATCCCTACGGCGGCACCCGCCGCGGCCCATGCCGCCGACGACGCGATCGACGGTTCGCCGAGGCGGCCGAGTGCCGTCCCTGGGAGGGCGGCGAGCGCGAGCACGGGCGGGTTCCGCCACAGAACCTCCGGGGTGGGGATAGGCGCTATAGCCATCGCCTCGACCTCGACGTCGGTGCGCGTCTGATCAGCGTCGATCTTCAGGAACACGTCACCGACGCGCAGGGTCGCGCGCTCGCTATGGGCCACGACGATCTCGACCTCCGCCACGTGGGCCGTCGCAGCGGGGATCGCGCCGAGCATGTCTCCGCCGTCGCCTGCCGGAAGGTCGATGGTCATGCCCGGGACCCAACGCCTTCAGATAACAGCAGCGTCCTGTTCATCAGCAGTACCGATCCCGAACCTGGGCTGTCACACCGGAATCGTAGAGAACGAGGCTTTGCCGGACGCGCCGAGTCCCCACACTCGTGTCCATAGCCGTCGCGAGCTTGCGCATCGCTGGCTCTCTCCACCTGGTGACGCCTGCCGTAGAACGTCCAGCGGTCACGTACGCTCCGCCCTCGGGCACCGCGCATGATGCTGGTTCCGTGCGGCAGTATCAGCCGCCGAGCTGGCGCCCGGGAACGACACATACCGAGCTGCTCTCATGGCGGCAGGGTCAGCCTTCGGGAGCATTCGGTTCCCACGGCCCCTCGATGACAGTCGCTTCCTTGTCGCCAGGCCAGCGCGGCATCGAGATGCAGAGGAACTGGAGCGGGTCGACACCGGTGCAGCGATACTGGAATGCCGTCCCCACGGGGATGTCGATGGAAACGCCTCTCCCCAGAACGGTCGTCTCCTCACCAGTGCCGTCTCGTCGCCATATCTGCCCCTCGCCCGCGAGAACGTGCCAGAACTCGCTCACTGTGGCGTGGACGGTCGCCCGATTCACCTGACCTGGCGGGACGGTGGAGTGGATCATGCCGCCGGTCTCGCCTTCGATCAGGTACCGGATCTCGGCCCCGGCAGGGGAGCGGCCATCCGGGGTGGAGGGGAACGAGCGGGTCTGCATGGAGAACCTCCGTGTGTTTCCAGGCACTATCCCCGCACGGACGCCTCGGTAGCGCGCACGTCGGCATGTGAGGAGCTTCCCGATGTCGACCCGGTCGCTGCCTCGGACTCAAGCTTGGCCGGGAAGCGTCGGGGGTGTCGTCGTAGACCGCCACCCGACTCCTGTGCCTGCACAGCTGGCTGCCGCTCGACCAGGTCTCTCACGGCAGCGGCCGGATACGCATGGTCGTGCCGGGCAGGTCCGAGGCGAGGCCTCGGCCCTCCCAGCAGCCGCTGGTGATGCCTGCGTCAGTGATGACGACTGTGCGGCCCTGCACGGTAAAGTCGAAGTTCAGCGCGGTCGTACCCGGGCACCACCCGTCGTGGTTCATGGTCGCGCTGCCCGGTCCGTCTCGGATGATCTCGACGTCGTGGTCATCCGTGGAGTCCCCGGCGCTATCACCGACGGTGCCGGCGTTGAATGTCCCGGAGCCGTCTGGGCGGACAACCAATAGGACCGTCGACCTGGCTTGGGGCTCGGTGCGATCGACCTTGCCTACCAGCCGGCCGACCGGCAGGCCCGAGGGCGAGTAGCTGAGATCCGGTGCCGGCGGCGCCGGCAGGCTCTCCTCGTGGTCGCGCAGGCCGGCCAGCACGATCGAGGTCGTCACGACCAGGGCCAGCACCGACGCCGCGACCGCGGTGATCGTTCGGCGGCGGATCGACCGCTGCCGCCGTTCCAGATGCGGCGCTA
>DASVED010000098.1:0-5535 GCA_036380775.1 Actinomycetes bacterium | reverse complement strand
GACCACACGACCGTCATGCACGCGGACAAGAAGATCCGCCAGCTGATGGCCGAGCGGCGCAGCGTCTACAACCAGGTCACCGAGCTGACAAACCGGATCAAGTCCCAGGCGCGGGCCGGTTGATGGCGCCGCAGCCCACGTTCACACCATGGGGACAACCCTGTGGATAGCTGGGGGCGAGGCCGGGGACAGGGTGTGGACACCGGACCGGGCGCCAGCTCGTGCACAGGCGGCACCCTGCCGTCCTCAGCCGGCCCGACGTACTGTCCCCAGGCCGGTCTAGCCTCTGACCAGCACCGACGTGGTCTGTCCCCAGGATCCACCACCCCTGATGAGACCACGACAGAGAGCAATGGAGTTGGATCGGCACAGCACACCGAGGACGGACCCGGCTGGGGACCACCGTCCGGAGACACCCCGCTCGGGGCCAGGCAAGGAGGCGGTGACCGGTGAAGTTCCGGGTGGAGCGTGATGTCCTCGCGGAGGCCGTGGCCTGGGCGGCGCGCAGCCTGCCGGCCCGTCCCCCGGTCCCGGTGCTCGCCGGCCTGATGCTCGACGCGAACAGCGACGGCGGCGGTCGGCTGGTGCTGTCCAGCTTCGACTACGAGGTCTCTGCTCGTGTCGAGGTCGCCGCGGACATCTCCGAGCCGGGCGTCGCGCTCGTCAGCGGCCGCTTGCTGGCCGACATCTCCCGCAGCCTTCCCGCTCGGCCGGTCGAGGTGACCACCGACGGCGCCAAGGTGGTCGTGACCTGCGGGTCGTCGCGCTTCACGTTGCTCACGCTTCCCGTCGAGGACTACCCGGCGCTGCCCGAGATGCCGGGAGCATCCGGCTCGCTGCGCGGGGACGTGTTCGCCGCCGCCGTGGCGCAGGTCGCGGTGGCCGCCGGCCGCGACGACACCCTCCCCGTGCTCACCGGTGTGCGGCTCGAGATCGAGGCCGAGAAGATCACCATGGCGGCCACCGACCGCTACCGGCTCGCGGTGCGCGACCTGGCGTGGACCCCGGAGCAGGCCGGGCTGTCGGCCATCGCGCTGGTGCCGGCCCGCACGCTGTCGGACACCGCGAAGGCCCTGGCGGGGGCCGACAAGGTGACCGTCGCGCTCGCCGGCGCGCCGTCGGGGGACGGCCTGGTCGGTTTCGAGGGCGGCGGCCGGCGCACGACGTCGCGACTGCTCGACGGCGAGTTCCCGAAGTACAAGTCGCTGCTCCCGGCCGAGTCGGCGAGCGTCGCCACGGTGGAGACAGCCGGGCTCATCGAGTCGGTGCGCCGGGTCGCGCTGGTGGCCGAGCGCAACACCCCGATCCGGCTCAGCTTCTCCGGCGGAGAGGTGACCCTCGAGGCGGGGACGGGTGACGAGGCCCAGGCCTCCGAGTCGCTCGACGCGTCGCTCACCGGTGACGACATCTCGATCGCGTTCAACCCGTCCTACCTGCTCGACGGCCTGAACGCCCTCGACACCGCGCACGCCGAGCTCCGCTTCACTGCCTCGACCCGGCCGGCGGTCCTCGCCGGCAAGGACTCGGCGGACGCGACGGCTGGCGACGACTACCGCTACCTGCTGATGCCGGTGCGCCTGTCCGGCTGACCGGGGTCGATGCTGCGAGGCGGTTCCAGGAGTCCGGACAGGGAGGGGCGTCAGCCATGGAGATGGGACTCGTCGGGCTCGGCCGGATGGGCGGCAACATGCGCGAGCGACTGCGCCGGGCCGGCCACACCGTCGTCGGCTACGACCCCAACCCGGACGTCAGCGACACCCCGACCCTCGAGGACATGGTCGAGCAGCTGCCCGCGCCGCGGGTGGTCTGGGTGATGGTGCCGGCCGGTGACATCACCCGGCAGACCATCGAGAAGCTGGAGGACCTGCTCGCCGACGGCGACGTCGTGGTCGACGGCGGCAACTCGCGGTGGACCGATGACAAGGACCACGCCGAGATGCTCGGCGCGCGCGGAATCGGCTTCGTCGACGCCGGTGTCTCCGGCGGCATCTGGGGTCTGGACAACGGCTACGCGCTGATGGTCGGCGGCGACGCCGAGAACGTCAGCACAGTGCAGCCGGCGTTCGACGCGCTGAAGCCCGAGGGCGAGTCCGGTTTCGTGCACGCCGGCCCGGTGGGTGCCGGGCACTTCGCGAAGATGGTGCACAACGGCATCGAGTACGGCCTGATGCAGGCGTATGCCGAGGGCTTCGAGCTGCTCGAGGCGGCGGCGGTCATCGACGACGTGCCGGGTGTCATCAAGTCCTGGACCCAAGGCACTGTCATCCGGTCCTGGCTGCTCGACCTGCTCGTGCTGGCCCTGGAGGCGGACCCGAAGCTCGACGAGATCAGGGGGTACGTCGAGGACTCCGGCGAAGGCCGCTGGACCATCGAGGAGGCCATCAACCACGCGGTTCCCGCCCCCGTCATGACGGCAGCCCTGTTCGCCCGGTTCGCGTCCCGGCAGGATGACTCGCCGGCGATGAAGGCCGTTGCCGCGCTGCGGAACCAGTTCGGCGGGCACGCCGTCACCAAGATCGCCAAGCAGGAGGTCGAGAAGCCGGCCTAGCCTCCGGCGCGCCACGATGCACCTCCGCCACCTGTCCCTGCACGACTTCCGTTCCTACACCGAGGTCGAGCTGCCTCTCGACCCGGGGGTGACGGCCTTCGTCGGGCCTAACGGCCAGGGCAAGACGAACCTGGTCGAGGCCGTGGGCTACCTCGCGACCCTCGGCTCGCACCGCGTCGCCCACGACGCCCCGCTGGTTCGCCTCGGCGCCGAGCGAGCCGTCGTGCGCGGCCAGGTGGTCCGCGCCGACCGCTCGCTGCTCGTCGAGGTCGAGATCACGCCCGGGCGGGCGAACCGCGCACGGATCAACCGGTCAGCGGTGCCGCGGCCGAGGGAGGTGCTCGGGGTCCTGCGCAGCGTGCTGTTCGCGCCCGAGGACCTCGCGATCGTCAAGGGAGACCCCGCGGAGCGGCGGCGGTACCTCGACGACCTGCTGGTCCTGCGGTCCCCGCGCTTCGCGGCCGTGCGCTCCGACTACGAGCGGGTCCTCAAGCAGCGGGGTGCCCTGCTGAAGTCGGCCGGCGGCCGCCGTGGCGGCAGCGCCCCGGCGGACCTCACGACCCTCGAGGTGTGGGACGCGCACCTCGCGACCGCCGGCGCCGAGCTCCTGGCCGGCCGGCTCGAGCTGGTCGACGCGCTGCGACCGCTCGTCGACAAGGCCTACGCGTCGGTCGCCGAGGTGCCCTCGACCGGCACGTCGCGCCCGGCACCGAGCGGCACGGCGACGATCACGTACAAGAGCAGCCTGTCCGACCGGACGGGAGACGCCGAGGGCATGCCGCTCGTCGCCGACCGCGAGCTGCTGTCCGCCGCGATGCTCGAGCAGATGGTGGCGCTACGCCGGCAAGAGCTGGACCGCGGTGTCTGCCTGGTCGGCCCGCACCGCGACGACCTCGTCCTGGCGTTGGGACCCATGCCGGCCAGGGGATACGCCAGCCACGGCGAGTCGTGGTCGTTCGCGCTGGCGTTGCGGCTGGCGGCGTACGACCTGCTCCGCGGGGACTCTGGCGAGGCGGCCGGTGACGAGCCGGTGCTGGTCCTGGACGACGTGTTCGCCGAGCTCGACGACCACCGTCGCAACCGGCTGGCCGGCATGGTCGCCGGCGCCGAGCAGGTGCTGGTGACGGCCGCCGTGCCGGGCGACGTCCCTGCGGCGCTGTCCGGTGCCCGGGTGGACGTGCTCGGGTCCGAGGTACGGAGGGTGCCGTGACCCGACCACCAGCCGAGGACGGTGCCGGGACGGCACGCGATGCCGCCGAGGACTCCGCCGCGTCGGCATCGGGACTGGACGTGGCCCGGCAGGCGCTGGCCGCCGCGCGGGCCGAGGCACGCCGGCGCGGACTGGTGCCGGGACGGATCCCCGCTCCCGACCCGCGACGCGACGACCAGGGGGCCCAGGCGCGGGCCCGACAGCGCCGACCCGTCACCGAGGCGCGCAGCGGCGCCCACCCGGACGAGCGCGACCCGCAGCTGCTCGGCCCGACGCTGGACCGGGTGGTCGCCGAGCGCGGCTGGGAGACCGATGCGGCGGTCGGCGCTGCGATGGGCCGCTGGGCCGCCATCGTCGGTCCGGAGGTGTCCGCCCACTCGACGCCGCTCTCGTGGACCGACGGCGAGCTGGTGGTGCAGGCGGACTCCACCGCCTGGGCCACCCAGATCCGGCTGCTGGCCCCCGCCCTGCTCGCCCGGCTGGCCGCCGACCTCGGTGCCGGGACGGTGACCTCGGTGACCGTCCGCGGGCCGTCGGCGCCGTCGTGGAAGCGTGGACCGTGGAGCGTGCGAGGCCGCGGCCCGCGGGACACGTACGGCTGAACCGGCCCTCCGGCAGTCCGGGCGCGTGGGGGGGCCCATCCCCACCCACGATCGGGACGCTGCGCCGTCCCCAGGCCCCGCTGGTGGCCGATTCTGCACCCGCTGACAGGTAGGATGAGACGGTCAGCATCCCCTGGGTGCGACCGTCGACCACCTGGCCCCCTTCTCGCGGTCGACCCTGCCGCACGCAACGAAAGGTGCTCTGTGACCCAGCCGGCCCAGCCGACCGAGACCACCCCCGCCGCCCCCGACTACTCGGGCACCTCCGACCATTCGTACGACGCCAGCAACATCCAGGTCCTCGAGGGCCTCGAGGCGGTCCGCAAGCGGCCGGGCATGTACATCGGCTCGACCGGCGAGCGCGGCCTGCACCACCTGGTCACCGAGGTGGTCGACAACGCCGTCGACGAGGCGCTGGCCGGGCACTGCGACCGGATTGAGATCACCCTGCTGGCCGACGGTGGCGTGCGGGTCACCGACAACGGCCGCGGCATCCCGGTCGACAACGTCGAGAGCGAGGGCAAGTCCGCGGTCGAGGTCGTCCTCACAGTCCTGCACGCCGGTGGCAAGTTCGGCGGCGGTGGCTACAAGGTGTCCGGCGGACTGCACGGTGTCGGCGTCTCGGTCGTCAACGCCCTGTCGTCACGGCTCGAGGTCGAGATCCACCGCGAGGGCCACGTCTGGACCCAGTCGTACCGGGTAGGCGTGCCGCAGGCGCCGCTGGCCAAGGGGGCGCCGACCGACGACACCGGCACCACGATCACCTTCTGGGCATCGGCCGACATCTTCGAGACGACGGAGTACAGCTTCGAGGACCTGTCCAACCGGCTGCGTGAGATGGCGTTCCTCAACCGCGGCCTGACGATCGCACTGCGCGACGAGCGGCCGGCCACGGCCGAGGAGAAGGAGCACGACGAGGTCGACGAGACGACCCAGTCGGAGGTCGTGTACCGGTACGACGGCGGCCTGGTCGACTACGTCGAGTTCCTCGGCGCCCGCAAGGACCCGGTGCACCGCACGATCGTCTCGTTCGAGGCCGAGTCCGAGTACATCGACGGCGGACTGTCGCTGGATGTGGCGATGCAGTGGAACACCGGCTTCACCGAGTCGGTGCACACCTTCGCCAACACCATCAACACCCACGAGGGCGGGACCCACGAGGAGGGCTTCCGGGC
>DASVED010000097.1:0-3900 GCA_036380775.1 Actinomycetes bacterium | reverse complement strand
TTCTCGAGCTCGATCGCGATTGGGGACGCGGTGAACATCGAAGAGTACGTGCCGACCAGGATGCCGATGAGCAGCGCGACGGCGAAGTCGGTCAGCGAGTCCCCACCCAGCACGGCAAGGGCCGACAAGATGAAGACGGCGCCGAGGCCTGTGTTCACGGTCCGGGGCACCGTCTGCAGGACAGCTGTGTTGACGACACGGGGGAACCCGTCGGCACGTCGCACGGCCCACAGCTCGCGTACCCGGTCGAAGACGACGACCGAGTCGTTCACGGAGTACCCGATGACCGTCAGCAGCGCCGCGAGGAACACACCGTCGATCGGCTTGCCCAGCCAGGCGAAGACGCCGACCAGCACGATCACGTCGTGCGCCATAGCGGCGACCGCGGACGCGCCGAGCGTCCAGCGGAACCGCACCGCCAGGTAGAGCAGCTGCGCGCCGAGCGCGACGGCCAGCGCGATCAGCGCCTTGTTGCGCAGCTCGTCCCCGAGGCTCGGGCCGATCAGCTCGTCACGCTCCTTGGTGACCTCGCCGCCCGTGGCCTCCTCCAGCGCCCGCTCGATCGTGACGACGTCGTCGTTGGTCAGATCGCCGGTACGCACGGAGACGTTGTCCTCGCCGCTCTCCTGGACCACCGCGCGGGGGAAGCCGGCGTCGCCGACCGCCTCGCGGGCCGTGTCGACGTCCAGCGTCGCGCTGGACGAGTACTCCACGAGTCGCCCGCCGGTGAACTCGACGCCCAGGTCGAGACCGCGCCAGAAGATCCCGGCCCCGGCCAGCACGAGCACGAGCAGCGACCCGGCCAGGAACCGCCGGCCGTGGCGCATGAGGTCCGGGTCACGCTCGGAGAGCCACGTCCGGACCCGGCCGGGCGCCGCGATGCCGGTCATCGGGGGCCGGGTCATCACGGCCCGCTGCCCGACCGCCCACTCGGCGAGCACCCGGGTGACGATCAGCGCCGACACCATCGACGCGAGAACACCGATGGACAGGGTGACACCGAAGCCCCGGACCGGCCCGGAAGCGAGGAAGAACAGCAGCCCCGCGGCCAGCAGCGTGGTGACGTTCGAGTCGATGATCGCGCTCCACGCCTTGGCGAACCCGGTGGAGACCGCCGTGCGCAGGCTCTTCTTCTTCGCGGACTCGTACTCCTCCCTGGCTCGTTCGAAGACGAGCACGTTCGCGTCGATGGCCATGCCGATCGCCAGCACGAAGCCGGCAAGGCCCGGCAACGTCAGGGTCGCTCCGAGGGCCACCAGCGCCGCGTAGGAGATCAGTGCATAGCCCGCGAGGGCGACCACCGCCAGCCCACCGAGCAGCCGGTAGACCACCACGATGAAGATGCTGGTCAGCGCGACACCGATGACGGCCGCCTTGGCGCTGGCGTCGATCGCCTCGGCGCCGAGAGTGGGGCCGACGGTCCGTTGCTCGATGACCTCGACCGGCACCGGCAGCGCACCGCCGCGGATCAGGACGGCGAGCTCCTTCGCCTCCTCCGTCGTGAACCGCCCGGTGATCTGCGTCGACCCGCCGGTGATGCCGACGTCGCAGGCGACGCTGGGGTCGACCTGCGGTGAGGAGATGACCTCGTCGTCGAGGACGATCGCCACCCGCCGCCGCGGGTCGCCCGGCGGCTGGCAGGCGGCCTCCCCGGTCAGCCGCTCCCACGCCTCCTGCCCATCGCCCTTGAAGTCGACGGTGACGTACCACCCGCCGCCGCCCAGCGAGTCGATCGCGGCCTGCGCTCCTTCGACGCCGTCACCGGTGAGTTCCGGTGGGCCGAGCCGCAGCGGCTGGCCGTCCTCGTCCTCGACGACGATCTCTCCCTCGACCGCCGGTGCCGAGGACGTCGGTGACGGCGAGGGCGACCCGGTCCCCGAGGGCGACGGGGTGGGCTCGGGGACGCCGAGGACCGGGTGGAACGTCAGCTGTGCGGTGCGCCCGATCACCTCGGCGGCTTCCCGCGGGTCCTGCAGCCCGGGCAGCTCGACGATGATCCGCCGGTCGCCGGAGCGGGTGAGGCTGGGCTCGGCCACGCCGAGCGCGTCGACCCGGCGGCGCAGCACCTCGACCGCCCGGTCGGTCGACTCCTGCCCGGCCTTCACGGTCGGGGAGTCCTGGGTCTCGAGCACGATCTGGGTGCCGCCGCGCAGGTCGAGGCCGAGGCGGGCGGGGGTGCTCACGGCGAAGTAGACGGACCCGGCGAGGATGCCCAGCGCCAGCAAGGCGCGGACGAGCGGTGCGGACACGGTGGGAACTCCTGTGCAGCAGGGCCACCGCGCGGGAGTCGCGTCAGGGTGGCGGGGAGGCGGTCGGGCTCAGGCGCACGGAGGCGCCGGAGGTCCCCGTCCGCGGTGGCTCCCTGCCGTACGCCGGACAGGCGCCGTCACCGGGCGAGTCCGCGTGACGACCCGGCCGAGCAGGCCGGCCAGCAGCGCTGCCGTCAGGACGGCTGCGACCCCGGGCGAGCCGGCACTCCTGACCAGCGACGACTCGGCTGCGCGGATCTCGGCGGTGGCGGCTGCGGTCCGCTCGCGGTGCAGACGCCGGGCCGCGTCGCGGACCTCACGCAACGTCCCCGGACGAGCCGGTGCCGGGGCGGCAGCCGGGTGCCCGTGGCTCCCGGCGACGGTCGACCGAGCACTGCTCGCCAGTGATGCCGTCGCGCCGAGGCCGAGCAGGGATGCGCAGGCGGCCAGCACCACGAGCAGGGCCGCGGACAGCGCACGGGGGCGGGGACGGCAGCTCATCGGGAGCCAGGCTAGCCCTGCCTGTCCCGTGGTGCCCGCTGAGCGATCGTCAGTGCATGCCGTGCACGACCGCATGGCCACGGCCGCGGCCGATCAGGACTCGGTTGACCGGGACCGTGACGACGAACGCGACGAGCAGCGCGAACGCCAGGCTGCCCCAGAACAGCATGTTGCTCAGGCCGGCTTCCATCGCGCCCGGGACCGCGAGCATCACCGCGTTGTCGACGATCTCCATCACCAGGATCGACACGGTGTCGGCGGCGAGCGCCACCTTGACAGCCGACCGGAACGGCAGCCCCGACCGCAGCACCGGGCCGACGGTGAAGGCGTAGCCGAAGAAGAACGCGAGGACGACGGCGAGCCCGATGGTCGGCCAGTCACCCCAGCCGAGAGCCGTCCCGATGACCATGCCGAGCACCTCGCCGATGGCGCAGCCGGTGAGGCAGTGCAGGGTCGCGGACACAGCGGTCCTGGTCAGCTCGCGCCCGGTCAGCGGATGGGCGTGGTCACTCATGACGGCTCCTGTCGACGTACCCGACGTCACGTACCGACATCATGTATATACCCCCTCGGGGTATATGACAAGACCTCGTGGGGGCTTGCGGCACCGAAGGAGGCGACTAGGCAGTCAGCTCGGCCCACACGGTCTTGCCGCCCGGCTGACCCTCGACGCCGTAGTGCGTGGAGAGCGCGTCGACGAGCGCGAGCCCACGCCCGCCCTCGTCGAGCAGGCCGGGCGACGTGAGCCGGACGGGGCGCACCGAGCCGTCGGTCACCTCGAGACGGAGCCCGCCGTCGGTGCGCCGCAGCCGGAGCCGGATCACCGTACCGGCGTGCCGCACGGCGTTGGCGACCAGCTCGGTCACGATCAGGGTGGCGTCCTCGCACAGGTCGCCCAGCCCCCAGCGACTGCAGTGCTGCTGAACGGCCGACCGGGCCAGCGGTGCCGAGGCTGGCTCGGCGGGAAGGGTGGTCTCGTAGGTCGTGGGGTCCTCGGACTGGTTTGGCGCGGACATCCGCGAAGCTCTCCGTCCTGCTGCTGGAACGTGGTCCTGCTGCTGGAACGTGCTGGGTCACGTACCCAGACACCGCGCAGGGAATCGAGATGGCCGGTGCTGCCACGGTGAAACCCGTCACCTACGTCAGCCTG
>DASVED010000096.1:0-30907 GCA_036380775.1 Actinomycetes bacterium | reverse complement strand
GAGGCCAAAGGTGTTGCTCTCCTCGACGGTGATGACGCCTTCCTTGCCGACCTTGTCCATGGCCTCGGCGATCATCTCGCCGATCATCGGGTCAGCGGCCGAGATCGAGGCGGTGGCCGCGATCTGCTCCTTGGTCTCGACCGGCTTGGCCATGTTGAGGAGCTGCTCGCTCACCCGCTCGACGGCCTTCTCGATCCCGCGCTTGAGCGCCATCGGGTTGGCACCCGCGGCGACGTTGCGCAGGCCCTCGCGCACCAGCGCCTGGGCCAGGACGGTCGCGGTCGTCGTGCCGTCACCGGCGACGTCGTCCGTCTTCTTCGCGACCTCCTTGACCAGCTCGGCGCCGATCTTCTCGTAGGGGTCCTCGAGCTCGATCTCCTTGGCGATGGACACACCGTCGTTGGTGATCGTGGGGGCGCCCCACTTCTTCTCCAGCACGACGTTGCGGCCGCGCGGGCCGAGCGTCACCTTCACGGCGTCGGCGAGCTGGTTCATGCCACGCTCGAGGCCGCGCCGGGCTTCCTCGTCGAACGCAATGATCTTTGCCATGCGGTTTCCGGTCCTCCCGGTCGGGGTGGAAGTGGATCCGGGGGTGCCCGCGACGGACGGACGGCACCGCCCGGCGACGTCGCCGGGACCGCGCCGGCCTCACCTGGCCGGATCCAGTCGTTCTGTCACTCTCGACATGAGAGTGCTAAAGACCATGATTAGCACTCACCCCTGCCGAGTGCAAGCGGAGTACGCCGGTCAGGTCGCCCTCAGGGCGCCCTCTAGTCGCCGTCGGGCGGACGCACGACGGCCCGGTCCCCACCAGGGAGACCGGGCCGTCGCCGAGCTGAGCGGTCAGACCACCGCCCGCACCGAGTCCGCCTGCGGACCCTTCTGACCCTGCGAGATCTCGAACTCGACGCGCTGCCCCTCCTCGAGGGAGCGGTAGCCGTCCATCTCGATCGCGCTGTAGTGGACGAAGACGTCCGCGCCACCGTCAACCGCGATGAAGCCGTAGCCCTTCTCGCTGTTGAACCACTTGACGGAGCCCTGAGCCATTCCTACTCCTGCGTGCTGAGCCGACAGGTCCCGCACTGTTGCGGGGCCCGGGTCGTGCTCGGACAAGGGAGTCGTGGCTCGACCGAGCGGCACTGTAGTGGCGCTCCAGCGGGCGGCGGAGGGAAACGATGACATCGGGTGATGTCATCGCCCGATCAGCCCAGCCCGGCGACCGTGAAGGCGTCGGCCGAGGCTGGGATGGTGGCCGCAGGGCCGACCACGCCGGACACGGCGTCCAGCGTCTTGAGCCCCTCCCCGGTGTTGAACACAACGGTGTCGGCGTCCGGGTCGATCGCGCCCGCGGCGAGCAGCTTGCGCAGCGTCGCGACCGTCACGCCTCCCGCCGTCTCGGCGAAGATGCCCTCGGTCCGGGCCAGCAGCCGGATGCCCTGGACGATCTCCTCGTCGCTCACGTCCTCCACCAGCCCACCGGTCCGCCGGGTCGTGTCCAGCACGTACGGCCCGTCCGCCGGGTTGCCGATCGCGAGCGACTTGGCGATGGTCGACGGGCGGACCGGGCGCACCACGTCCTGGCCGGCCTTGAACGCGGCGGCGACCGGCGAGCAGCCGGTCGCCTGCGCGCCGTAGATGCGGTACGGCGTCGGCTCGACCAGCCCGAGCGCGCCGAGCTCCCCGAACGCCTTGTCCACCTTCGTGAGCTGCGACCCGGACGCGACAGGGATGACGATCTGCTCGGGCAGCCGCCACCCCAGTCCCTCCGCCACCTCGTAGCCGAGGGTCTTCGAGCCCTCCGCGTAGAAGGGGCGCACGTTCACGTTCACGAAGGCCCAGTCCTCGTGCTCGCCGGCCAGCTCGGAGGCCACCCGGTTGACGTCGTCGTAGGTCCCCTCGACGGCGACCAGCGTCCCGCCGTACACCGCCGTCGCGACGATCTTCTGCTGCTCCAGGTCGGCCGGGACGAGCACGACCGAGCGGATGCCGGCGCGCGCCGCGGCAGCGGCGACCGCGTTCGCGAGGTTCCCGGTGGACGGGCAGGCCAGCGTCGTGAAGCCCAGCTCGCGGGCGGCCGCGAGCGCGACCGCGACGACCCGGTCCTTGAACGAGTGCGTCGGGTTGGCGCTGTCGTCCTTGACCCACAGCGCTCGCATCCCGAGCTCGCGGGCCAGGTTGTGCGCGGGCACCAGCGGCGTGCAGCCGGGCTCGAGGTTCGGGGTGTCGCGCACGGTGGTCGGCACCGGCAGCAGGTCCTGGTAGCGCCAGATGTTCGAGGGCCCGGCCGCGATCGACTCCCGGGTCACCGGCCCGAACTCGTAGGCCACCTCGAGCGGGCCGAAGCACTCGCCGCAGGCGTAGAACGGGCCGAGAGGTGTGGTGGCGCCGCACTCGCGGCAGGACAGTTCACGGGCCGGTCCGAGATCGAGCGTGCGCCGAGTCTCGGTGTGCGTCGACGGTGTGGGTACGTCGGCAAGGTTGGTCGTCACAGGAAACGCGTCCTCTCCTCATCTGTCCCGGACGCGTCTGCGCCGGGTCGGAGTTGGCACCGTGACCGGGTGTGAACCGGTGCGGTTGCCGGGGCGTCGTCGGGCCGTTCCCTCTGCCCCTCTGGATGAGCGGTCTTCAGTTGTGCCGGCCACTTTAGGACGGCTGACCGGCGCGCGGACCCTCTCGTCCGCGCCCTGAGACGGCAGGATGGTGCCGTGCGGGCTGCGCTGCGGGTGCGACAGGTCATGAACGTGGTCAACCTCTCGACGCCCCTGGGGCTGCTCGTCGCCCTCGCCGGACGCGCCGGCGTCACCCGCGGGCCGGACGGCCTGCTGCTCGCCCGTGGCTACCGGCTGCCGGTGCCGACGGCGCCCGCCTTCACCCTGGGCAACGTGGTGGTGGTGCGCGACGGCGAGACGCTGGTGCGCAGGCCCCGGCTGCTGACGCACGAGGCACGGCACGCGACGCAGTACGCCTGGTGCGTGGGCCCGGTGATGCTCCCGCTCTACGGCGTCGCGGCCGCCTGGTCGTGGCTGCGGTCGCGCGACTACGCGACGTCCAACGTGTTCGAGCGCCTGGCCGGGCTCGAGGACGGCGGCTACCGGCTCCCGCCGACCGGCGGGCATGATCAGCATCATGTCTGATCGTCCCGGCCACGCCACGGGTCGGACCGCGCGGCTCGTCGTCGCCTCCAACCGGGGGCCGCTGTCCTTCACCGAGTCCGACGGCGGGACGCTGCAGGCCAGCCGGGGCGGCGGCGGACTGGTCTCCGGGCTGTCGAGCCTGGGCGGCGGCGCCAGCTCGGGCGACATCGTGTGGGTGTGCGCCGCGCTCACGGACGGGGACCGGACGGCCGCCCGCCGCGCCCCCGGCGGCCGTCTGGAGCGCGACGGGCACGACACCGCCGGGACGGCCGTGCGGATGCTCGACATCGACCCGGCGACCTTCCACCGCGCCTACAACGCGATCGCCAACTCGACGCTGTGGTTCGTCCACCACCTGCTCTACGCGACGCCGACCTCGCCCGCGTTCGACGCGGGCTTCCGCCGGGAGTGGGCGTCCTACGAGGCCTACAACCAGGCGTTCGCGGACGCCATCGCCGAGGAGGCTGCGCCGGGGTCCAAGGTCCTCGTCCAGGACTACCACCTGACGCTGGTCCCCAGGCTGCTGCGCGATCTGCGCCCGGACCTGCGGATCGGGCACTTCTCCCACACGCCGTGGGCGCCGGCCGACTACTTCCGGGTGCTACCGGCAGACGTCGCGCGGGAGACGCTCCTCGGGATGCTGGGCGCCGACCACACGGGCTTCCACTCGCCGCGGTGGGCCCGCGCGTTCGCGGCCTGCTGCGCCGAGGTGCTCGGGGCCGAGACCACGGACGGCACCTCGGTGACGTACGAGGGCCACACGACCGTCCTCGGCGTGCATCCGCTCGGTGTCGACCGCGAGGCACTGCGCGAGCGCGGCCACGAGGAGGACGTCGAGTCGCGCGTGACGGCATTGCGGCTGCGGCTCGAGGACCGTCGAGCGATCGTGCGCGTCGACCGCACCGAGCTGTCCAAGAACATCGGCCGCGGCCTGCTCGCCTATCGCGAGCTGCTGCGCCGCTACCCGCAGTGGAAGGGGAAGGTCACGCACCTCGCGTCGGCCTACCCGAGCCGGCACGACCTGCCGGAGTACCGCGAGTACACGGCCGCCGTGCAGCGGCTGGCCACCGAGATCGAGGACGAGTTCGGCACCGACGACTGGCGGCCGATCGTCCTGGACGTCACCGACGACTACCCGCGCTCCCTCGCGCTCTACCGGGTGGGTGACGTCCTGCTCGTCAACCCGGTGCGCGACGGCATGAACCTGGTGGCCAAGGAGATGCCGGTGCTCTCGGACAACGGCTGCGCGGTCGTCCTGTCGACCGAGGCCGGCGCGGCCGACGAGTTCGGCGATGACGCCCTGCTCGTCAACCCGTTCGACATCTCCGGCACGGCCGACGCGCTGCACGAGGCCCTGTCGATGTCGGAGGGCGAGCGCCGTGCACGCTGCCTGCGGCTGGCCGACATCTCCGCGGCGGCCCCACCTGCTCGCTGGCTGGCCGACCAGCTCGCCGCCCTCGACTGACCTCGACTGGCCCCGGGCGCGCTCGCCGAGTTCAGTCCGCGGCAAGCGTGACGCAGCACCGCCCGGGTTCCGGGTCGAGCGTCGCGGTCAGACCACCGCTGGACTCGTCGGCGACGTGGCTCAGCAGCGCGAGGTTCATGCCGCACACCAGAGCGGTGTGCTCCCGGGCGAGGGTGTGGAACGGGCAGTTGGCCAGGGTGACGACCCCGTCGGCGAGGCGAGGCTCGTAGCCCTGCGCCGCCAACGTGGAGCAGACCGCGTCGAGAACGGCGGTGCGACTGGCGCCTGGGCCGGCGGCGTCCGCCACCTGCCCGCCGAGAGTCCGCCCGTGCTGCGCGGCGGCGTCCCGGAGCGCGGTCATCACGTCGGTGCCGGTGCGGGCGGCATCGTCGATGGCGCGGGCCATCAGCTGTCCCGCCAGCGCGTAGTGGCGCTCCGGCACGCTGACGGCCACCTCCTGCGGGGAGCGGCTGTAGAGCTTGGTCGGCCGCCCGGCGCCAGGACCCGACCGGCCGGTGAGGCGCCGGAACTCCGTCGTGAGCAGTCCCTCGTCGACGAGCTTGTCGAGATGGAACTTGGCCGTGTGCCGGGCCACGCCGACCCCGTCCGACGCCTGGTCCCGGCTGACCGGTCCGGGCTGCGTCACGACGAAGCGGTACAGAGCCCGCCGAACGGGCTCGGCGAGGGCCGAGAGCCGTGACACCCGGTGCCCGAAGTCGTCCCCACCCATATCCCCGTCTCCCACCTTCTATAAGACAGAACCATTGACTTAAGAGCCCTCCACGTTCTAACGTCAACAGTACTGTCCGATAGACCGGGAGGCAACGATGACGACCAGCACCCATCCCCAGCCCACCGTGCCGACGAGCTGGCGGGATCGGTTGCACAGGCCCGACTACCAGGCGTTCCTGCTGCTCCGGACCGCGTTCACCGTCGCGCCGGTCGTGTTCGGCCTGGACAAGTTCTTCGACGTCCTGACCGAGTGGCCGGCCTACCTCGCACCGGCCATCGACGACCTGGCCCCGGGCACCGCTCACCAGGCGATGCTGCTGGTCGGCGTGGTCGAGATCGCCGCGGGCCTGCTGGTCGCGTTCCGACCCCACATCGGCGGCTACGTCGTCGCGGCCTGGCTGGGTGGCATCATCGTCAACCTCCTCCTCATCCCCGGCTTCTACGACATCGCGCTGCGCGACGTCGGCCTGCTGGCCGGGGCGCTCGCCCTGGCACGGCTCGCGGACGGCTTCCGACCGGGCCGCGGTGCGTCCTCCGAGCCCGGCCGGCTCCCGTGACGGCGACCGTGACCAGCTCCGACGCAGCGGTCGGCCTGGGGGATCCCGGCCCGGTAGGAGCACGGCTGCGGGTCGTGGACGAGCCGCGCCGGATCGACCTCACCGCTGCCGAGCGGGCAGCCGCGGACTTCCTGGCCGCGCTCGGGGTGGACCTGACGGGCGAGGGGCTGCGCGACACACCGCAGCGGATGGCGTCGGCCTACGCCGAGATGTTCACGCCGAGACCGTTCGACCTCACGACCTTCCCCAACGACGAGGGCTACGACGAGCTCGTGGTGGCGCGCTCCCTGCCCGTCACCTCGGTCTGCGAGCACCATCTGCTGCCCTTCCTCGGCGTCGCCCACGTCGGCTACCTGCCCGGCAAGCGCATCCTCGGTCTGTCCAAGCTCGCCAGGGTCGTGGAGCTGTTCGCGCGCAGACCGCAGGTGCAGGAGCGGCTCACCCAGCAGGTCGCCGACTGGTTGGCCACGACCCTCGAACCGCGGGGCGTCGGCGTCGTCATCGAGGCCGAGCACCTGTGCATGACCGCGCGCGGGGTCCGGGCGGAGGGCGCCACGACGGTCACGTCTGCGTTGCACGGCCAGCTGCGTCACGACGCGGCGACCCGGGCGGAGTTCTTCGCGCTCACGACCGGGGGCTCGTCCGGCGGCTCCGGCCGGTCACGCCCAGGTCAGCACGGAGCGCTCCGATGAGCGGTCCTCGATTCGTCGTCGTGGGCGGCGGCCTCGCCGGCGCCACAGCCGCGCAGGCACTGCGCGAGCAGGGGTTCGACGGCGGCATCACGCTGGTCGGCGAGGAACCCGAACGTCCCTATGAGCGGCCACCGCTGTCCAAGGAGTACCTGCTCGGGACCGCCGGTCGCGAGAAGGTCTACGTCCACCCCGAAGGCTGGTACGCAGAGCACGACGTCGAGCTGATGCTGCACACCTCGGTCGACGAGCTGGACCCGGCGGCGCACCAGGTCACCCTGAGCACCGGCGCAGCTCTGCCGTACGACGCGCTGCTGCTCGCAACCGGCTCCAGCCCGCGCCGCCTCACCGTCCCCGGCGCCGACCTCGACGGTGTGCACTACCTGCGGCGGCTCGGTGACAGCGACCAGCTCAAGACCGCCCTCGCCGCCGCCGACCGGGTCGCCGTCGTCGGCGCCGGATGGATCGGCCTGGAGACGGCCGCGGCGGCTCGCGCGGCAGGTGTGGAGGTGACCCTGCTCGAGGCCGACCACCTGCCTCTGCTCCGGGTGCTCGGCCCCGAGGTTGCGGCGACGTTCGCCGACCTGCATCGGGACCACGGAGTCGACCTGCGCACCGGCGTCACCGTCGCCGAGCTCGTCGGCCGCGAGGGCACGGTCACCGGGGTCCGGCTCGGCGACGGCACCGAGGTGCCGGCCGACCTGGTCATCGTCGGTGTCGGCATCACCCCTGAGGACCAGCTGGCGCGCGACGCCGGCCTGGACGTGGGCAACGGCATCACCGTGGACGAGCACCTCCGCACCTCGCACGTCGACGTCTTCGCCGCTGGAGACGTGGCCAACGCCTACCACCCGCTGCTGCGACGTCACATCCGCGTGGAGCACTGGGCCAACGCCCGCCGCCAGGGCGCAACAGCCGCGCGGACGATGCTCGGGCAGGACACCGTCTACGACCGGATGCCGTACTTCTTCAGCGACCAGTACGACCTGGGCATGGAGTACACCGGCTACGTCGAACCGGGCGGGTACGACGATGTCGTGTTCCGTGGCGACCCCGCGTCCGGGAAGTTCATCGCGTTCTGGCTCTCCGGGTCCAGGGTGCTCGCCGGGATGAACGTCAACGTGTGGGACGTCACCGCCGCCGTCGAGGCCGTCATCCGTTCCGGCGCACAGGTCGATGTCGCCCGGCTGCGCGACCCGTCCACGCCGCTGGAGGCGTTGACGGCCGCGGGGCCGGCGGGCTGACCTGCTCGCTGCGCGACCGGGATGTGCGGGTCAGCCGGTCATCTCGTCGGCGAGCGCACGGAGCAGCGCGGCGACGCCCTCCGGCCCGTCGACCACCAGGTCGGCGCGATCGGCCAGCTCGGTCACCTCGGTCGAGCCGCTGCACACCAGCAGGCCCGGCAGGCCGTCCGCGCGCAGCCGGGCCACCTCCGCGAAGGCCGGTAGGTCACCGAGGTCGTCCCCGATGAACGCCACGGCCGACGGCCGGGATGACTCGACCAGCGAGCGCACCGCGACGCCCTTGTCGGCCCCCGCCGGCCGCAGCTCGAGAACCATCCGGCCCGGCTCGACCACCAGGCCGGTCTCGGCGGCGAGGGTCGCGAGAGGTCCGCGCAGCGCGTCGAGGGCGGTCTGCGGGTCGGGCGTACGACGGGTGTGGACCGCCACGGCCCGACCCTTGTCCTCGACCCAGGTCCCCTTCGGTACACCGACGTGGCGCAACAGCTCCGGCAGCCGCCGGCGGGCCTCGGCCACCCCGGCGGAGTCGGCGGGTGCGGTCACGTGCCCGCGCTCCCAGCGCTCCAGCCCGTAGTGCCCGAGCACGACGAGGCCGGCGACCCCGCCGAGCCGGCCGTAGTCCACCGCCAGTGCCGCCGGCCGCCCGGTGACCACGGCGACGCGGACACCCAGTCCGGCCAGGCGCTCCAGCACCGGGGGGATGTCGGGGTGCGCCCGGGCCCGGTCCGGGTCGGGCACGATCGGCGCGAGCGTGCCGTCGAAGTCGAGGCACAGCAGCGCGTGGCCTGGGTCGGCGACCAGCGCCGCCAGGCCGTCCCTGCCGACCGCGGTGGACGGCTGCGGCAGGGGCACGTCAGCTCGGGTAGGTGTCGGTGACGACGACCGTCAGCCGGGTGGTCGAGAGGTTGCCGAAGCGCGGACCGGTCCGGGGCGCGGTCGGCAGGTCGCGGGCGACCGCGAGCGCGGCCCTCTCACCGCCGGCCGGGTAGTAGACGGTCGTCGCCGGCACCGTCCCGCGGAAGTTGCCGACGGCGGGGACGTCCCAGCCGGCGCCCCGCAGCTCGTCGGCGACCGAGCCGGCCAGCCCGCCCCGCGTCGTCTGGTTGAGGACGACCACCTCGTAGGAGGACCGGTCGACAGGCTCGCGGGTGGTCGTCTTGGTTCCCGCGACGTCGGTGCCCGCCGTGCTGGCCGTGGCGTCCGGGGCAGCTGACGAGGCCTCGGCGGTCGGTGTGCCCGAGGAGGTCGCCGATGCGCTGGGCGAGCCTGCTTGCTCGCTCGTGGTGGACGCCGCCGCTCGCGGCTGGTCGGGTTCCTCGCCCTGCCAGACGGCAAGCGCGGTGATCAGGGAGGCGACGGCGGCCACCGCGAGGGCGGAGGGCATGAGAGCGCCGAAGACGCTACGGCCGGTCCGGTGGGCGCCGTGCCGGACGCGAGGGTGATCGGCGGGGGGAGGCGTTCGCATGACGGGCGTCGAGACTAGCGAACTGCTAGCCGCGCTCCCTCCTCCGCCGTCGCCTGCTCCGGTCGCTCTGCTCAGACGTCGATGCCGAGGCGACGGGCCGAGCGAGCCCGCTGGCGGGCCGAGCGCAGGCGGCGCAGCCGCTTGACCAGCATCGGGTCGGTCGCCAGGGCCTCGGGCCGGTCGATCAAGGCGTTGAGCACCTGGTAGTAGCGGGTGGCCGACATGTCGAACAGCTCGCGGATCGCCTGCTCCTTCGCACCGGCGTACTTCCACCACTGGCGCTCGAAGGCGAGGATCTCCTGGTCCCGGGGGGAGAGCTGCGACTGAGCCGCGGGGTCGGCGGGGCGGAAGGCGTCGGCGGCATCCGTCGTGCCCATGGCGCTCCTTGATCCGGTGTGCGGCGTCGGGGAGAGTTCCTCCCGGCGATCATCGTACGGGGGAATCACATCGCTGTCATTCACTGCCGCGCGCCCGTCGCGAACGGGAACAGGGTGGTGCCGGCTGCCCGGACGGCGTCCTCGAGCCGCTCGTCCCGCGCAACGGTCTCACCAGCCCAGACCACCGACCGGACCACCTCCCCCTCGACGACCGCGCCAGCCTCCACCACGGGTCGGCCCCCGGACGCCGCCAGGTTGGCCCGCAGGTAGTCGGCCGGGGTCCCGCAGTCGACCGCGTCCAGCTCGACGGTGACCAGGTCGAGCCTCCCCTCGGCGTGCAGGTCCCGCCAGGACACCTCGTAGAGCCCGGCCGGCTCGGGTCGGAGGTCGCGCACCGACCACCAGGGCAGCAGCGCCGTCCCCACGTAGTGCCGCCCGTCGAACACCCCGTCGGCCCGGGGGACGCAGAGCAGCCGCGGCCGTTCCCCGTCCCAGCCCGACACCAGGCCGGCGACCGCCGCGTCGCCGCCTGCCGGGTACCAGGCGTCCGCGTTCGTGACCAGGACGGGCCGGCCGGACAGCCAGTCGCGCAGCAGCCCGAGCGCGCCCGCGGTGCCGAGCGCCTGGCCCTGCTCGTGAGAGACGTAGACCGACCGGCCGGCGAGCGCCGACAGCATCTGGTCGGCGAGGTGGTGGACGTTGACGGCGACCTCGCCGGCGTACGGCCGGAGCCGGTCGAGCGCCCAGTCGAGGAGCGGACGCCGGTCGACGGTGCACATGGGCTTCGGGCGTACGTCGGTCAGGGGCCTCAGCCTGGTCCCTGCCCCGGCGGCGAGGACGACGGCCGCGAGGTCCGTCGAGGGATCGGAGCCGGCCTGGGACACCGGGGCACGCTCTCACGCCGCGGGAATCGGCCGCGGTCGGGGGGCGTTGCGGGGGACATGCCAGCAGTCACCGTCGACGACGTCCTCTCGCTCCCCCGCATCCCGACCCCCGCTCCTCCTGCCGCGCAGCGGCCGGTGCGCTCGGTGACCACCGCGCCGCGCGGCTTCGAGGGCGAGGGGTTCCCGGTCCGCCGGGCCTTTGCCGGTGTCGACCAGACGCTGCTCGACCCGTTCATCCATCTCGACCAGATGGGCGAGGTCGACTACGCGCCGGGCGAGCCCAAGGGCACGCCGTGGCACCCGCACCGCGGCTTCGAGACGGTCACCTACATGATCGACGGCGAGATGGCCCACCAGGACTCCAACGGAGGCGGCGGGCTCATCACCAACGGTGACACCCAGTGGATGACCGCCGGCGCCGGGATCCTGCACATCGAGACCCCGCCGGAGCACCTCGTCGTCAGCGGGGGCCTGTTCCACGGCTTCCAGCTGTGGGTCAACCTGCCGCGCGACCAGAAGTGGGCGGCACCGCGCTACCAGGACATCCGCGGCTCCAAGGTCGGCCTGCTCTCCTCGCACGACGGCGGGGCGCTCGTCCGGGTCATCGCCGGCTCGCTCCCCGGGGTCGACGTGACGGGTCCCGGGTCGACGTACACACCCATCACCCTCGCCCACGCCACGCTCTCGCCGGGCGCCCAGCTCACGCTGCCGTGGCGGCCGGACTTCAACGCCCTCGTCTACGCCCTGGCCGGGCGGGGCACGGTCGGACCCGACCGGCGTCCCGTGCGCAGCGGCCAGCTCGCGGTCCTGGGCGCGGGCGACGTGCTGAGCGTCCAGGCCGACGACACCCAGGACGCGCACGCCCCGGAGCTCGACGTGCTGGTCCTCGGCGGGCGCCCGATCCGGGAGCCGGTCGCGTGGTACGGCCCGTTCGTCATGAACGACGAGGCGGAGCTGCGCCAGGCCTTCGAGGACTTCCAGGCGGGTCGCCTCGGAACCGTTCCCGCCCAGCAGGCCTGAGGGACTACGGCCGCTCGTCCTCGCCGTACTTCTCGGCGATCGACACCACGTGCCGGGGCAGCCGCCCGGTGAGCACGTCCTGGAGTGTGACGTCCTCGAGGACGTGGCGGAGGCTGCCGCGGACCGCGATCCACACGGTGCGCAGCGGCTCGGTCGGCCCGACGTACGCGAGCGAGGCCGGGCTGGTGTCGCGGACGGTGGCCAGCGGACCCTCGACGGCCCGGATGACGTCGGCGATCGCGATCTGCGCGGCCGGCTTGGCCAGCGTGTAGCCACCCTCCGGGCCGCGCCGGCTGACGAGCAGCTTGTGCTGCTTGAGCTGACGGAGGATCTCGAGCAGGAACTTCAGCGGGATCTGCTGGGCGGTCGCGAGGTGCTCGGCCTTGACCGGCTCGACGGACGCGTCGGCGGCGAGCTGAACCAGCGCGCGGACCGCGTAGTCGACCCTCGCTGTGACGCGCACGAGGTCAGTCTGTCAGCAGGCCGCCCGACGAGGTGCATCCGGCACGCGGCCAGCGGCAGAACCACCGTCATGCCGACGCGCCGCACCACCATCACGTCCAGCCCACGGCCCGCGCCCGAGGCCCCGCCCGCCGACGACCGACGTCAGGCGTCGAAGTCGAGCACGACCTCGTCCGACACCGGGTGCGACTGGCAGGCCAGCACGAAGCCCGAGTCGACCTCGTCCGGCTCCAGCGCGTAGTTGCGCTCCATCGACACCTCGCCGGAGACCAGCTTGGCCCGGCAGGTGCCGCACACGCCGCCCTTGCACGCGTAGGGGGCGTCGGAGCGCACCCCGAGGACGGCGTCCAGCACCTTCACGCCTGACCGCGGCACCTGCAGCGTCGAGGCGCGGCCGTCGAGGGTGACGGTCACCGTGCTGCTGCCCTCGGCCAGCTCGTCGTCGGCCGCGACGGACTCGCGCGGTGCCGTGCCCTCGACGTGGAACAGCTCGGTGTGGATGCGCGCCGTCGCGACGCCGCTCTCACCGAGCACCTCGCGGGCCTGCTCGACCATCGCGAACGGGCCGCACAGGAACCACTCGTCGACGGTGCCCGTCGGGACCAGAGCGGTCGTGAGCGCGCGCAGCCTGTCGGCGTCGAGCCGCCCCGAGAACAGCTCGACCCCGTGCGGCTCCCGGGACAGCACGTGCACCAGGCGGAACCGGGCGGGGTACCGGTCCTTGAGGTCGGCCAGCTCGTCCAGGAACATGATCGACCCGGTGGTGCGGTTGCCGTAGATCAGCGTGACGGTGCTCTGCGGCTCGACCTCCAGGACGGTCGACACGATGGACAGCACCGGCGTGATGCCGCTGCCGGCCGCGACGGCGCAGTAGTGCTTGACGTTGGCCGGGTCGAGCGTGGTGAAGAAGCGACCGGTGGGAGTCATGACGTCGACCACGTCGCCCACCTTCAGCGTGCTGGTGGCGTGCCCCGAGAACACGCCGCCCGCCAGCCGCTTCACACCGATCCGGAGCCGCCCGCTGGTCGCCGGGGCGCAGATCGAGTAGTTGCGCCGGACCTCCTCGCCGCCCACGTCGGTCCGGACGGTGAGGTGCTGCCCGTGGGTGAACGCGTAGTCGTCACGCAGGTCGTCGGGGACGGCGAAGGTGATGGCCACGGCGTCGTCGGTGAGCTTCTCGACCCCTGACACCGTGAGGGGGTGGAAGGTGCCGTGGCGGCGGCCGGTGATGACGGGGCCGGTCGTCGTGTCGGTGGTCATCGCCTCAGTGCGCCTTGAAGTGGTCGAAGGGCTCGCGGCACGCGACGCACTGCCACATCGACTTGCAGGCGGTCGAGCCGAACCGGCTGAGCTCACGGGTGTCCGGGCTGCCGCACTGCGGGCAACGGACCGAGATCTGGAGGAGGGCGGCGCCGTCGCGCGCGCTCGGTGGGGCGATCCCGTAGTCGGCGAGCTTGCGCCGGCCCGCCTCGGTCATCCAGTCGGTGGTCCAGGCCGGGGACAGCACCCGGCGTACCCGCACCTGCTCGAAGCCCGCGGCGCGCACGGCGTCGGCGACGTCTCTCTCGATGACCTCCATCGCCGGGCAGCCGGAGTAGGTCGGCGTGACCGTGACGGTCACCGTCGGCCCGTCCGGGCCGTGCTCGACCGCGACGGCGCGCAGCACGCCGAGGTCCTCGATCGTCAGCACCGGCACCTCGGGGTCGAGCACCGCCGCGGCTGCCGACCTGGCGGTCTCGAGGGCCGACGTCTCCCGCTCGTCCGTGGGGGCGCTCACCACGACGCCCCCGGGTGGGAGCGGTGCAGGTGCTGCATCTCGGCGAGCAGGAAGCCGAGCGCCTCGGTGTGCATCCCCTGCCGACCGCCCGGTGGCGGCGTCCAGCCGTCCTCGGGGCGGACCAGAGTCGCATCGTCGAGGACCTGACCGACGTAGGTGTCCCACTCCTCACGCAGGGTGGTCACGTCCACGGCGACGCCATCGGCGACCAGGTCGCGCTCTAGGTCGTCGGTGACGAACATCTCGCCGACGTACGGCCACATCCGCTCGAGCCCGGCCTGCATGCGCCGGTGCGACTCCTCGGTGCCGTCACCGAGGCGCAGCACCCACTGGGTCGCGTGGTCGCGGTGGTAGTCGACCTCCTTGACGGCCTTGCCCGCGACGCCGGCGATCAGCGGGTCGGAGGACCCGGCGAGCCTCTGGTGCACGGCGAGCTGCCAGGTGCTGAAGAAGAGCTGGCGGGCGATGGTGACGCCGAAGTCCTCGTTGGGCCGCTCGACGATCTGCAGGTTCAGGAAGTCGCGCTCGTCGCGCAGGTACGCGAGGTCGTCCTCGGTACGGCCGAGGCCCTCGACCTCGCCGGCGTAGGTCAGCAGCGCGCGCGCCTGGCCGAGCAGGTCGAGCGCGATGTTGCCGAGCGCCACGTCCTCCTCGAGCTGCGGGGCGCGGGCGATCCAGCCGCCGAGTCGCTGGGCCAGGACGAGGGCGTCGTCACCGAGCCGCAGTGCGTACGTCGCGACCGCGGGCACCGTGGGCTGGCTAAAGATGCTTCACCTCGGCGGGGATGTCGTAGAACGTCGGGTGCCGGTAGGCCTTATCGGCAGCGGGGTCGAAGAAGGAGTCCTTCTCGTCCGGGCTCGACGCGACGACGGCAGCAGCCGGCACCACCCAGATCGAGACACCCTCGCTACGGCGGGTGTAGATGTCCCGCGCGTTGCGCAGCGCCATCGCCGCATCGGGCGCGTGCAGCGAGCCGACGTGCTGGTGGGACAGGCCCCGGCGGGCGCGGACGAAGACCTCCCAGAGAGGCCACTCGTTGGTCATGCGGGGCCCCCGCAGAATCGTGAGCGAAGCGAGCGATTGTGTGGGGTGCTCATGCTGCGCCCGCGGTGACGCGCTCGCGCTGCTTGGCGGCGTAGGCGGACGCCCCGTCGCGTACCCAGGCGCCGTCCTCGTGGGCCTGACGGCGGTGCTCCATCCGCGCGGCGTTGCACGGACCGTCGCCCTTGAGGACGGCGAAGAACTCCGACCAGTCGATGGCGCCGAAGTCGTACTGGCCGGTCTCGTCGTTCCACCGCAGGTCGGGGTCGGGGAGGGTCAGCCCGAGCACCTCGGACTGCGGGACCGTCATGTTGACGAACTTCTGACGGAGCTCGTCGTTGGAGAACCGCTTGATCCTCCAGGCCATCGACTGTGCCGTGTTGGGCGACTGGTCGTCGGGCGGACCGAACATCATCAGCGACGGCCACCACCACCGGTTGACCGCGTCCTGCGCCATGTCGTGCTGCGCCGGCGTGCCGCGGGAGAGGGTGTGCAGGATCTCGAAGCCCTGCCGCTGGTGGAACGACTCCTCCTTGCAGATGCGCACCATCGCGCGGGCGTAAGGGCCGTAGGAACACCGCGTGATCGGCACCTGGTTGACGATGGCGGCGCCGTCGACGAGCCAGCCGATCGCGCCCATGTCGGCCCAGGTGAGCGTCGGGTAGTTGAAGATCGAGGAGTACTTCTGCTTGCCCGCGTGCAGCAGGTCGAGCAGCTCCGAACGGTCGACACCCAACGTCTCGGCGGCGGAGTAGAGGTAGAGGCCGTGGCCCGCCTCGTCCTGCACCTTGGCCATCAGGATCGCCTTGCGTCGCAGGCTCGGCGCCCGCGAGATCCAGTTGCCCTCCGGCTGCATCCCGATGATCTCCGAGTGCGCGTGCTGGGCGATCTGGCGGATCAGGGTCTTGCGGTAGCCGTCCGGCATGGCGTCGCGCGGCTCGATCCGCTCGTCGGCGTCGACGAGTGCCTGGAAGCCGGAGTCATCGGTCACGCGGCCACTCTACGGTCGGTGTGACAGCAAGTCCACCGCGGGGCCGTTCGGGTGTCACATGCCGGATCGGCCGCCGGACACTCCGCCGGGCGCTGGGGGCAGCTGGTGCGCGCCTAGTCTGGCCGGCGTGAGCCCGGACGAGATCGCCCGCCGCAGCGCCGAGGCGATGCTGGCCGAGGACCATGCCTCTCTGGGCGCGGGCATCGAGCTGGTCGACGTCGGGCCCGGTCGGTCCACCGCCACCATGACCGTGCGGGCCGACATGGTCAACGGGCACGACATCGCGCACGGCGGCTATGTGTTCATGCTCGCCGACACCGCGTTCGCGATCGCCTGCAACAGCTACGGCCGGCGGGCGGTGGCGCACGGTTGCGACATCGCGTTCGTCGCGCCGGCGCGGACCGGCGACCAGCTCGTCGCCGAGGCGGAGGAACGGCATCGCGCCGGCCGCAGCGGGATCTACGACGTCTCGGTGCGCCGCGGCGACGGCACAGTGGTCGCCGAGATGCGCGGCCGCAGCCGGACGATCGAGGGCACCTTGGTGCCGCAGGAGGACGAGCAGTGACCGAGGCCTTCCTCGTCGACGGCGTGCGCACACCCATCGGTCGCTACGGCGGCGCCCTCTCCTCCGTACGCCCGGACGACCTCGCCGCGCACGTGCTGTCGGCGCTGCGCGACCGCCACCCCGCGGTCGACTGGGCCACGGTGGACGACGTCGTGCTCGGCTGCGCCAACCAGGCCGGCGAGGACAACCGCAACGTCGCGCGGATGGCGCTGCTCCTCGCCGGGTTCCCGGAGACGGTGTCCGGCACGACGGTCAACCGGCTGTGCGGCTCCGGCGCCGACGCGGTCGCGATCGCCGCCCGGCAGGTGCGGGCGGGCGAGGCGGACCTGGTCGTGGCGGGGGGCGTCGAAAGCATGAGCCGGGCGCCGTTCGTGATGGCGAAGGCGCAGTCGGCGTACGACAGGAGCGTGGCCGTCCACGACACCACGTTGGGCTGGCGGTTCGTGAACGCGGCGATGGAGCGGCTCTACGGCACCGACTCGATGGGCGAGACGGCGGAGAACGTCGCCACCGAGCACGGCATCTCCCGCGAGGACCAGGACGCGTTCGCGCTGAGGTCCCAGGAGCGGACGGCTCGCGCGCAGAAGGAGGGCCGGCTGGCGCGCGAGATCGTCCCCGTGCCCGTCCCGCAGCGCCGTGGCGAGCCTGTCGTGGTCGACACCGACGAGCACCCACGGGTGACGACCCCGGAGGCGCTGGCCGGGCTGCGGGCCGCGTTCCGCGACGGTGGCTCGGTGACGGCCGGCAACTCCTCCGGTGTCAACGACGGTGCCGCGGCGCTGCTCGTCGCGTCCGAGGAGGCGGTCGAGCGCTACGGCCTCGAGCCGCTGTGCCGGATCGCCGGGGCGGCGACGGCCGGGGTGCCGCCGCGGGTGATGGGGATGGGGCCGCACCCCGCGACAGCGAAGCTGCTGTCGCGCGCCGGGATCAGGGTCCGCGACATCGACCTGCTGGAGCTCAACGAGGCGTTCGCGGCGCAGGTCCTCGCGGTGCTGCGGGCTCTCGGCCTGCCGGACGATGCCGAGCACGTCAACCCCAACGGTGGCGCGATCGCCCTCGGCCACCCGCTCGGCATGAGCGGTGCCCGGCTCGCGCTGACGGCGGCCGTGGAGCTGGCCGACCGCGACGGCCGCCGGGCGGTGGCCACGATGTGCATCGGCGTCGGCCAGGGCATCTCCCTGCTCCTCGACCGTTGAACCTCCCCCCACCCCCCACCACCCGCCCGCGCGCCCCACCGCCCTTCGATCCGCGTTCGGCGACGTTGCGCACCGACACGCCGCGCGACACGCCGGTCCCGGCGCGCGAAACGTCGCCCAACCGCGAGGGGGACGGGCGGCGGAGGCGTCAGACGGTGAAGTCGACGCCCTGGGCGAGCGGCAGCTCGCCGCTGTGGTTGACCGTGTTGGTGGACCGGCGCATGTAGGCCTTCCACGAGTCCGAGCCCGACTCGCGCCCGCCGCCGGTCTCCTTCTGGCCGCCGAACGCCCCACCGATCTCCGCGCCGGACGTCCCGAGGTTCACGTTGACGATTCCGCAGTCGGAGCCGTCGGCGGCGAGGAACCGCTCGGCCTCGGCCTGGTCGCCGGTAAAGATGCTGGACGACAGTCCCTGCGGCACACCGTTGTGCAGCGCCACGGCCTCGTCGAAGTCGGAGTACGTCAGGACGTGCAGCAGCGGGGCGAACGTCTCCCGGCGTACGACGTCGGTCTGCCCCGGCAGGCGGGTGACCGCGGGCTCGGCGTAGTAGGCGTCCGGCGCGTCCTGCGCGAGGCGCCGCTCTCCACCGACCAGCACCTCGCCACCGTCCGCGCGGACATCGTCGAGAGCGTCGCGCATCGCGGCGTACGCCCGGTCGTTGACCAGCGGGCCGACCAGGGTCGACGCGTCGAGCGGGTTGCCGATCGGCAGCCGCTGGTAGGCACCCACCACCCGCGCCAGCAGGTCGTCGGCCACCGACTCGTGCACGATCAACCGGCGCATCGACGTGCAGCGCTGACCCGCGGTGCCGGCGGCGGCGAAGACGATGCCGCGGGTGGCCAGGTCGAGGTCGGCCGACGGCGCAACGACCGCCGCGTTGTTGCCTCCGAGCTCCAGCAGCGCCTGGCCGAGGCGGCCGGCGACGCGCGTCGCGACCGCACGACCCATCCGCACCGACCCGGTCGCGCTCACCAGCGGCACGTCGGGGTTGTCGACCAGCCGCCCGGCGACCTCGGCGTCGCCGAGCAGCACCTGGCTCAGCCCCTTCGGCGCACCGACCTCCTCCGCGGCCCGGTCCAGCAGCGCCGCGCACGCCAGCGCGGTCAGCGGCGTGAGCTCGGACGGCTTCCAGACCACGGTGTCGCCACACACCAGCGCGACCGCGGTGTTCCAGGACCACACGGCGACCGGGAAGTTGAACGCGCTGATCACTCCGACGACGCCCAGCGGGTGCCATGTCTCGGCGAGCCGGTGACCCGGCCGCTCGGACGGCATGGTGCGCCCGTAGAGCTGCCGCGACAGCCCCACCGCGAAGTCGCAGATGTCGACCATCTCCTGCACCTCGCCGCGCGCCTCGGAGCGGATCTTGCCGACCTCGAGGGTCACCAGGTCCGCCAGCGGCTCCCTGTGCTCGGAGAGCAGCTCGCCGAGCCGCTTGACCAGCGCGCCGCGGGCCGGCGCCGGCGTCGTGCGCCACACCCCGAACGCCTCATGGGCCACCTGGACGGCACGGTCCGCCTCGTCGACACCGGCCCAGGCGACCGGCAGCAGGTCGGCGCCGGTGACCGGCGTGCGCGAGGTCTGCTCGCCGGTCGTCGCGGCGGGGTCCACGCCGCAACGCGCGAGGCTGGTCCGCGCCAGGTCGCGCAGCTCGGCGGTGGTGGGCAGGGCGGTCACGACTTCGGTCCGTTCACGAGCCCGAGCGTACGCAGGGCGCGCTGCCACGCCAGGTCCCGCTGCGCCGCGTAGAGCTCGAACAGGTCGTGCACCCGCCGGTCGAGCGCGGCCGCCACCCACCCGACGTCCCGCGGGGTGCCCTCCTGGGTCCGGTCGCTGCCGTCGTCCCGCGCCAGGTTGGACCGGAAGATCCCGGCGGCCGAGCGCGGCAGGAAGTCCTCGTAGACCACCGGCTGCAGCGACACCCAGCCGCCGTCGAGCAGCGCCGCGAGGTCCGCAACCGGGCCGCGACCGTCCTGCGGCCGGTCGGTCCGGACCTCCACGGTGTAGTAGGCGAGGTCGTCCAGCGCGAGGTCGCGCTCCGTCCGCGGCAGGTCGGCAACGCCCGTCGCGTCGTAGCGGTCGCGCCCGGACGGTGTCAGTGCGACGCCGCGCGCCTCGACCTCGCCGAAGCGAACCCGCAGTGCACCCGGCCCCACCGTGCCGTCCGGCTCCCGGAACATCCGTGGCTCGGCGAGGGCCCGGAAGGACGTCTGGCGCAGCAGCACCGCAGGTCCGTCGACCAAGGGCGGCCCCTGGATCTCGTCGATCATCTCGACCCCGCGCTCGCGCATCCGCGCGTACAGCATGTCGATGTCGAGCACCCGGGGCGTCAGGTGGTTGACATGGGTGGAGGTCACGCCGCCGATGTCGGCCGCGACGCCCGACACCTGCTCCAGCCGCTCGTACCATCGCCGGTCGATCGGCTCCCGCGACAGGGCGAACGCTCCCGTCGCGAGCTCGAGGAACCGCCCGGCGTCGTCATGCCGCAGCCCTTCGTCAGCCTCCGCCTGGGCGGCCACCTCGAGCAGCTCGGCCGGGAAGAGCGTTCGCTCGGCCAGGAACGCCTCGACCTCCGACTGCAGGTCGGCGGTGAAGAACCGCCGGTCGTCGGTCGCGAGCACCGACACGAACACCCGGAACGGGTTGGCAGCGAGCTCGTCGGCGTCGACCGGGCGGAAGGCCGTGGACACCACCGGCACGGCGGCCGCCCCCGCGTCGCGCAGGTCGTAGAACCCGACCGGGTGCATGCCCATTGCGGCGAACACCTGGCCGACCTGGCGCAGCTCGTCCGGGGTCCCGACCCGGATCGCGCCGTGCCGCTCGGCGGTCACCCGCTCGATGCTGCCCAGCCGCTGCGCCGCGTCACCCTGCGCCGCGAGGACAGCCTCGTTCACCTCCTGGGCGACGTCGACCAGGGTGGTGTAGAGCGGCACCTCGCCGCCGTACATGGCCGAGAGCCGTCGGGCGAACTCAGCCCGCAGCTTGGTCGTCGTGACGTCCACACCGCCATTCTCCCGCTGGCATCATCGGGACGTGACCCGATGGAGCGACAGCCCGGCCACCGGCTCCGCGGAGGACTACGCGGCGCGGTTCGACGCGCTCGCCGCACGCGGCGTGGACGTGCACGGCGAAGCGACGCTGTGCGAGGCCATCGCCGCGCCGGGCGCCACCGTCCTCGATGCCGGGTGCGGGACCGGCCGGGTGGCGATCCGGCTCGCCGAGGGAGGCTTCGACTGCACCGGTGTCGACGTCGACGCCGGGATGCTGAAGGTGGCCCGTGAGCGAGCCCCCTCGCTGCGTTGGGTCGAGGCCGACCTGGCCCGGCTGGACCTCGGAACCACGTTCGACCTGGTCGTGGTGGCCGGCAACGTCGTGCCACTCGTGGCGCAGGGGACCGAGGCGACCGTGGTCGGGAGGCTCGCGGCGCACGTGGCCCCCGGCGGGCTGCTCGTCGCCGGCTTCGGCCTCGACCGGTCACACCTGCCGCCCGCGGCGGGCCTGGTCGGCCTCGACGACTACGACGACTGGTGCCGCTCGGCCGGCCTGGCCCTCGAGCAGCGGCTGGCGACGTGGGACGGCGACCCGTATCCCGGCGACGGTGGGTACGCGGTCAGCATCCACCGGCGGTGAGGCCGGGCGTCATCCCGCGCGTACGTGGTCCAGAGCCGCGAACGCCGACCCCCGGGCACCCGCCATGTCGAGGTCGGGGACCGTCGCGAACTCGGCCACCCGGACCTGCTCGGAGCGCAGCGCGGTGTGCTCTCGGACCGTGGCGAGGAACCACTCGCGGAAGTGCGACTGCGACTCGACGACACCGCCCCCGACGAAGTAGGCGGCCGGGTCGGTGAAGTTGGCGGCGATGGTGAAGAGCCGGCCGAGTGCCATCGCCTGCTGCTCGAAGATGCGCAGCGCCAGCGGGTCGCCTTGCTCGGCGAGCGACCGCACCTGGCGCGCGGCGAGGATCGGGTCCGGCTCGAGACCGAGCGGGTGCCCGTCGAACTGCGTCAGCCAGAACGGCAGCAGGTTCTTCGTGATGCCGGTCAGCGACGCCACGCTCTCGACGTCACCGGTCGTGCCGCAGTTGCAGATCGGGGCCGGCTGACCCTCCGCGAGCAGCCCGTCCATGCTGATCGGGATGTGCCCGAGCTCACCGGCCATCCCGGCGGCCCCGCGCACGACCGTGCCGTGCTCGACGACACCGCCACCGAGCCCGGTGCCGACGATCGCCGAGACCGACGACAGCCCGCCGCGGTCTCCGAAGAAGACATGGTGCGCGTAGAGCGCGGCGGCGTTGCCGTCGTTGTTGTAGACGACCGGGATGCCGATGGCCTTCTCGAGCGCGCCGCGCACGTCGAACCCACGCCATGCGGCGACGTCCCCGAAGTTCGTCGAGCCCAGCGACGAGATCACGCCGTCGGCGCTGGCCGGCCCGGGAGTGTCGAGCCCGATCGCGCGGACCGCGTCGCGGGGCACTCCGGTCACCTCGAGCACGTGCTCGACGGACTGCACCATCGCCGGCACCGCCACGCCGGGCCCCTCGGTGACCCGGCTCGGGATCTCCACCAGCCGGTCGACCAGGAAGGCGCCGTCGAGGCCGAGCACGGTCGCGTTGTTGCTCGTGCCCCCGTTGTCGACTCCGACCACGACATCGGGACCGGACTGCAGGGCTCCGACTGACGGTGGCATGCGGCATCCTCCTCCGGGAGCACTCTGTCAGTCGAGTGCGAGCGTACGCAGGGCGAGCCGGGCGGCCGAGCCGCCGGACTCCTCCGCGACGTCCAGCGCTGCCGGCACGTCGAGATCGGCCAGCAGCGACCGGCGGACGATTTCGACCGCCGACTCCGGCGAGCCGGCCCGCCGGCCGGCCGCCGTGTACAGCCGGTCCAGCCGCTCGGCGGCCGGCCCCAGCATCGACTCCTCGAAGTCCCACGGCCGCGCCCACGCGCGGTCCAGCAGCAGGAGACGCAGCACCGGCGCCGCCACCTTGTCCAGGAGGTCGGCCACCAGGACCAGGTTGCCCGTCGACTTCGCCATCTTCTCCCCACCCGTCCGCACCGTGCCTACCGCGAGCCGGGCCCGGGAGAAGGGTGCGCAGCCGGTGACCGCCTCGGCCATCGCGGCCTGGTAGGCGTGGTGGGGGAAGGTCAGGTCCGCCCCGCCGGCCAGCAGGTCCACCCGGCCGCCGAGCAGCGAGACCGCCATCGCCGCGCACTCGGCGTGCCAGCCCGGGCGACCGGCGCCCCACGGGCTCGGCCAGGCCGGGTCACCCGGGCCGGACGACTGCCAGACCGCGACGTCGAGCGGGTCGTCACGGTGCGGGTCGTCGGGGCGGTCGCCGAACTCTCTGAGCAGCCGGAGCGCCTCGCCCCGCTCGAGCCCCAGCCGCTCCGGCACGGCGTTGCCTCGCAGGTAGACGCTGCCGTCACGTGGGTAGGCCGCGCCGAGGGCAACGAGTGCCTCGGCGAGCTGTACGACAGCGTCAACGTGGGCCCCTGCGCGCGGGGAGTGCGTGGGCGCCGCCACCCTCAGCTCGCGCATGGCCCGGTCGAAGAGGAACTCCTGGGTCGCGGCGAGCTCGTCGTAGTAGCGACCTCGCTCGCTCGCCCCCGCGGTGAGGACGTCGTCGACATCGGTGACGTTGCGGCAGGTCACCACGTCGGTGCCGGTGGCCCGCAGCACCCGGACGGCGGCGTCGGCCCAGACGAAGGTGGCGGCGTGTCCGAGATGGGTGACGTCGTACGGCGTGATGCCGCACACGTAGACGCGCGCCGGACTGACCACCGGCAGCGGCACCGGCCCGATCCGCAGCCAGGCCCGCGGGTCGCGCTGCAGACCGGCGTGCCGAACGAGCTCGTCGTTCGCCTCGTGGGCGGCTCCGACCATGGCTGCATCATGCCGCGCGCGGGGGTCATCCGAGAGGGGCGAGCAGCGACTTCTTCCCCTTGAACGCGAACAGCAGGAGGTCGACCATCCGGAAGGTCGTGCTGTCCGGGCCGAGTGTCGGCCGCCAGGTCGGGTCGCGGACGATGGAGTGCTGGCTGCCCTCCATGGCGCGGTGGAACGTCTCGGCGACGATCCGTCCGCCCACGCCCTTGACCTTCCCGTTGTTCAGCTCGGCCTCGCGCAGCAGGTAGAACCACAGCGGCGTGTTGGTGAGGAGCGCGTCGCGCTGGGCCGCGGTCAGCGAGTCCAGAGAGGCCCCGTTCTTGCCGTTGCGGATCTGGGCCTTGGTCAACGTCGTGACCGCCGCGCCCCGGCTGCGCAGGTGGGCCGCCATCTTCTGCCCGGTGGCGAGGCGCAGCATCTTCGCCCGGGTCAGGTTGCGGAACGCGAGGTTCGCCGTGGGATCGCCGAAGGGCACGGCCGGCCCGCCGAAGGAGCCGGTCGGCAGGTTCTCCAGTGGGTTCACGAGCGTCGTGTCGATGCGCATGGCCCGGTTTCCTTGGGACCCGGGCAGCGTGAGGTCGGCCCGGCCGGCCTCCGCGAAGTCGTAGAGCCTGCGCCAGTCGGCGATCCAGTTGCTGGGGAGCCGGAGCCCGCCCCCCAGGTCTCCACCGGTCGCCGAGAAGGCGAACAGCAGGTCGAGCGTGCCGGAACCGTCCGGGAAGCGGGCGTTCCAGTCGTAGGCGCGTCTGATCATGCTGTGACCGAGTCGGAAGGCCGCCACCGAGAACTCCACCGGCATGGTGGGCACGTCGGTCGGAGCAGCCCCCACCTCGAAGGCCTTTCGGCCGTTGGAGAAGACGTCGCTGAGCACGCCGGCCGCGCAGATGCGCGGGAGGTAGTCGTGCCGGATCATCCACTGGTAGTGCTTCACGACGAGCGCGCGCGCCTTGCCGAACCGCTGGGCGGGAGGCGTGGACGCCGGCAGGCTGTCGACCACCCGGTTGTGGAAGCGGATGAAGGCCAGGTGCGTCTGCGCCACCGCCAGGTTCTCGTCGTTGCGGAAGTCCGGGATCAGCGCCTTGCGCTTGGCCGCCCGCGTCGCGCCCGACCCGACGCGTGGCAGGTCGAACCCGTCCCTGGCCGCGTCAGCGCCGATGGCGACGGTCTTGCCGGTCTTGAGGTGACGGTCGTCGGTGTAGAACTTCGCCGAGGCCGCGTTCTGCGGACCCGCGCCGTAGAGCGAGTCCAGGTCGAGGCTGGGCGAGCGGGCCTGCAGCAGGTCTGCCGGGGAGACGTTCTCCCCCAGCATCACGGCGGTCTTGTCGAAGGTGAGGTCGTGGTCCACGAACTGGCCGAGGTAGGTGTAGCCCGCCGGCACCGTGGACGGACCGCCGCCGCCGGCGGTCATCGCGGCCGCGACCTTGGCGCGGTTCGCCTCGCTGAGTGCGGTGCCTTTCGGGCCCATCCGGGAGAACCGGAACGGTGGGGTCACCGCCTCGACGGCCTCGCTGAGGACGCGGTCCCGGCCTCCTCCGCTCTCTCCGAGCAGGCCCTCTCCGACGATGAAGTAGCTCTCCGAGCCATGCCTGTCCACGACGTCCTCCCCGCTCGCCCGCGGCGCCCCGACCGTGGTCGTCGTTGCTCACCGTGCTCTCGTGGTCGCGCCGCGTCAATCCCCCTGGTGCCGGCCGGTCGTCCGGTCGACCTCGTCTCCCTGCAGCACATGGACGGCCAGCCCTGAGCCGTCCCGCTTGGCCGTGTACAGCGCCGTGTCGGCTGCGCGGTACAGGCCGGCCGCGTCCACCAGGGCCGCGTCCAGGGTCGGCACCGCGACGGCCATCCCGATGCTGGCGGTGACGTCCAGGCCGGGTGCCAGCTGAGACCACGGCTCGCCGACGATCGCGTCCCTCAGGTCACTCGCCCGGTGCTGCGCCGCAGCCACCGTGAGTCGGTCGTCCTCGAGCAGCAACGCGAACTCGTCACCGCCGTGACGGACCGCGAGGTCGCCGGGCCGGATCGACGTGAGGAGCAGCCGGCCGAACCGTCGGAGCACCTCGTCGCCGTAGTCGTGGCCGAAGGTGTCGTTGACCGTCTTGAAGTCGTCGAGGTCGACCAGCAGCAGGGCGGTCGGCCTCGCCCGACCCGGCGCGCGCCGGTCGAGCCAGGAGTCGAAGACCCGACGGTTGTGCAGCCCCGTCAGCGGATCGGTGTTCACCGCACGGGACAGCCGGTCGTGCTCGCCCTGCCGGCGCTCCGCGGCGATGTGGGTCCGCGCGGCCGCGAGCACAGCCTCCCGGGACTCCCAGCGCAACCGGCTCAGCAGGTCGGCGTGGTCCTGCTGCGCGCGCACCGCCGCCGACGGCTCCTGACCGGCCAGCACACGAGCACGGACCCACGCCGGGAAGCTGCGGGCTCCCGACGACACGGACGACGTCGCGGTCAGACGGTCAACGGCAGCGGCCGCTTCATCCGCCTGGCCGGCGCGCCAGAACGCGAGGGCGGTGGCCGCGTCGAGCAAGGGCAGGACCTCGATGTCCTTGTCGTCGACCAGCGCTTGCCGGTGCTGGGCGATCGTCTGAGGTACGACGGGCGCGCTCGCGTCGCGAAGCAGCTCGGCCACCGCTGACAGCGCCTCCACGTCGCGGCGCCACAGCGGGGGCAGCCGTTGTGCCACGGCGGCCGGCACGGCCTCGAGGGCCTGCGTCATCCGTAGCTGGGCCTGCTTCTCGTCACCGTTCTCGAGCAGCGCCAGCGCCCACTCGACGCGGGTGAGCACCCGGTTCACGGCGATCGCCGCGGCCTGAACGGGCACCGGGCAGTCCTGCTCCACGTCGCCGGCCAGGGTGTACAGCTCGTCGACCAGCTCCCAGAGCCTCAGCGTGTTGAACGCGGCCGCCGTGACGACGTACCCGGTGGACCGGTCCAACGGCGGCTGGCTCTCGTCGTCCAGCAGTGCGACCGCCCGGCTGGCGTCGCTCATCAGCCCCGCGGTGTCTCCGACACTTGCGGCCGCGACCGCCCGCAGGCCGAGTGCGACCGCCAGCAGTGCCGGGGCGTCCAGGTCCTCGGCTCGGGTGACCAGACCCTGTACCTCGACCGCCGCCCCGATGTGGCCATCGCCGCCGACAAGCGCGTGGACGGCGCCGGCGGCCGCGAGGACGAACTCGACCTCTCGCCAGCCCTGCGTCGCCGCGACCTTCAACGCGTCGGGCAGCGCGGCGACGGCGGCAGCCTGCTGTTCGCTCTGCACGTCCTCGAACAGCTCGTACGCGCGCAGGTAGGCGGCACGCCTCTCGTCGACCAACTCAGCCGCACCTCCCTCATCCCCAAGGATGACCTGATCCTCCGGCTCAGGAACGACAGGGACCCAGCCGCCGGACCGACGACGCCACAGGTCGCGGGGTCACATTCTGCCTGAGGGGACGCCAGCGTCCCCCAGTCTCGTTCCCGCTCGATCCTTCAGGAGATGCCATGTCCCGCCTGCTCTACCGTCTCGGACACTCCGCCGCCCGCCATCCGTGGCGGACGCTCGCCTCGTGGCTACTGATCGCGGTCACCGCCGTCGCGCTCAGTGGCTCGATCGGCGGGGCGACCAATGACACCTTCACGTTGCCGGGGTCTGAGTCGCAACGCGCCGCTGACGCGCTGCGCGACAGGTTCCCCGGGCAGAGCGTGCACACTTCGCAGGTCGTCGTGCACGCGGAGGACGGCCTGACGGCCCGCGCCGCGAAGCGGGCCTTCGCCGAGGCCCGCGCAGAGCTCGCCGAAGTCCCGCACGTCGTCGCCGTGACGAATCCCTACGCCCCGCGCGGGCCCACCGTCAGTGAGGACGGCCGGACCGCGTTCCTCACCCTGGCCTTCGACACCGACAAGATCGAGCGGCCCGAGTACGACGCCGCACACGCAGCCACCAAGAGCCTGCGTGACGCCGGGATGCAGGTGGAGTACAGCGGAGCGCTCGGCATCGCCAAGGACGACGGGGAGCCCGGCAGCGAGATGATCGGGCTCGCCATCGCGATCGTCGTCCTCGCCATCGCGTTCGGCTCGCTCATGGCGATGAGCCTGCCCATCGGCGTCGCCCTCATCGGGCTGCTCGTGGGCAGCAGCTCGATCGGCATCCTCGCGGGCTACGTCGCGGTGCCCACCATCACCACGATCGTCGCCACCATGCTTGGGCTGGGCGTGGGTATCGACTACGCGCTGTTCATCCTGTCCCGTCACCGGCAGAACCTCGCCGACGGCATGTCGGTGCCGGAGGCGGTTGGCCGGGCGAACGCGACCGCCGGGCTGTCCGTGCTGTTCGCGGGCATCACCGTGGTCGTGGCGATCGCCAGCCTGCAGACGGCGGGCATCCCGATGCTCACGACGATGGGCTGGGGCTCCGCCATCATGGTGGCGGTCACCATGGTGGCCGCCGTGACCCTGCTCCCCGGGCTGCTCGGGCTGGTCGGGCGCAGGGTGAACAGCCTGCGGGTGCCGTTCGTGCGGCCGAAGCCGGCCAACGACCTCCACACGATGTCCGGTCGGTGGGCCGCACGGGTCGTTGCCCGACCGGTCCGCTACGGCCTGGTCGCGACGGTGCTGCTCGGCATCCTCGCCGCGCCGGCGTTCGCGCTGCGGATCGGCTTCCCCGACGACGGCAACGCGGTGCCCTCCAGCACGCTGCGCCAGTCCTACGACCTGGTCGCCGATGGCTTCGGGCCCGGGTTCAACGGCCCGCTCCAGGTCGCCGTCGAGGTCGACGCGTCAGACGACACGGCAGCGCTGCGCGACATCAGGGCCGCGCTGGCCGACGACCCAGGCGTCGCCTCGGTGTCGCGGCCGGCCATCAGCCCCAAGGGCGACCTGGCGGTCATCGCAGTCACACCGACCACGTCCCCCCAGGACGAGGCAACGACCCAGCTGGTCCACCGGCTGCGTGCCGAGGTCCTGCCCGACGCGACGCGCGGGCACGACGTCGAGACCATGCTCACCGGCGCCACGGCGTTCCAGGTGGACATCTCCGCCGGCCTGCCGCGGCAGATGCTGGTCTTCGTCAGCGCCGTGATCGGGCTGTCGATCCTGGTGCTGATGATCGTGTTCCGGTCGATCCTGGTGCCGTTGAAGGCGGCGGTGCTGAACCTGATCAGCATCGCGGCGGCGTACGGCGTCGTCGTGGCCGTCTTCCAGTGGGGCTGGGGCGCGAGCCTGATCGGCCTGGAGGAGACCGTGCCGATCAACCCCCTGGGGCCCATCCTGATGTTCGCGATCCTGTTCGGTCTCTCGATGGACTACGAGGTGTTCCTGCTCAGCCGAGTTCGTGAGCAGTACCTCAGGCACCGGGACCCGAAGCGCGCGGTCGTCGAGGGTGTCGGCTCCACGGCACGGGTGATCACCAGCGCGGCGCTCATCATGATCAGCGTGTTCGGCGCGTTCGTGCTGAGCACCGAGGTGACGGCCAAGTTGTTCGGCGTCGGCCTGGGCGTGGCGGTCCTGCTCGACGTCACCCTGGTCCGGATGGTGCTTGTCCCGGCGGCGATGAGCCTGCTCGGGCACCGGGCCTGGTGGCTGCCGAGGTCCCTGGCCCGAGTCCTGCCCACGATCGACCTCGAGGGCTCCGGGCACCACGCTGACCTCGAGGAGCGGGACCGCGAGCCCGCACTGGTCTAGCCCAGCACCGAGGTGACGCGACCGGCCGGCTTGTCCGGCCGGTCGCGCCACCCGCCCGTGCGGCGATCGGCAATGCCGACGAAGACGGCAGTAAGGGCCGCGCGATACTCCTGCGATGGCATACGACGAAGAGCTCGCGGACCGGATCCGGGAGGTCGTGCTCGATGAAAGCGGCCTGACCGAGAAGCGCATGTTCGGGGGCCTCGCTTTCCTGATCAACGGCAACATGGCAGCAGGCGCCAGCAGCACGGGCGGCATGCTGCTCCGCATCGATCCCGCCCAGACCGACTCGCTGGTCAGCGAGCCGCACGTTCGGCGCTTCGAGATGCGCGGCCGGGAGATGGACGGATGGCTTCGCGTCGACGCGGAGGTTCTCGACACCGAGGCCGAGCTCCGACGATGGGTGGGCCACGGCGTCACGTTTGCACGATCACTCCCGCCCAAATAGCCCCGCCGGGGCCCGTGCCATCGATCACTTTCGAGTGTCGCCTCACTCGGCTGACCAGTCCGTGCCCACGATGCTCAGCACCAGCGCAAGGGCACCGAGCACCAGACCGGCCGCCGCGGACCGTGGTTGCCCGGCGTCGCGTGCGACGAGGCTCACGGCAATTGCGCCTCCTGCCACGCCCCAGGTCACCCCGAGCCAGAGCAGTGACAGCGACAGGACCGCGAGCACGCCGCAGATGACTGAGCGCCTGCCGGCTCGCTCCGGCGACGCGTGAGCGCGGCGTACGACGACCCCGAACATCAGCCAAGCAGTCGCGAGGACGACCGCGACGCTGATCGCGAACGCCGCCCAGTCGTCGGCGCCGTGAGCCAGGTGGTCGAAGGCCATCGCAACGAGACCGGCGAGGCTGGCTGCGACGCCGATAGCCGCTTCACGCTTGACCAGCATGGCGGTTCGAGCGTACGCCGAGACGATGTCGTAGGCGATGCGCTCTACGACGCGGTAGGGATGCGGTAGACCGACACGTGCGAGCGGGACTCCGCAGTGAACTCACTGCCCGACCAGTCCGCATGCCTGCTCTCGAGCTGGAAACCGCCGAGCTGTGCCATCAGGTCGAGTTCGGCTGGCCAGATGTAGCGGTGCGGGCTGCGGAAGAGCTGCGCCTGCCTGCCGTCGCCGAAGCGGAAGTGATGGGAGACGACCTGCTGCTGCAGGACGTCGTAGGTGTCCAGCCCGATGTAGCCCGGCTCAGAGATCCAGACCGTGGCCTGCTGTCCCGGTGGGAGCTTGCGCAGCTCGGGCACCCACAGCTCGATGACGAAGCAGCCGCCGGGCATGAGATGACGCGCGGCGTTCCGAAAGCACGCGACCTGCTCGGCCTGAGTCAGCAGGTTGGAGATTGTGTTGAAGACGAGGTAGACCAGCGCGTACTCGCCCGGTGCACGCGCGGTGGCCATGTCGCCAACGACGACCGGCATCCTCTCTTCGTCAATCTTGGTGCGGAGCCGGTCGATCATCGGACGGGACAGCTCGATGCCGGTCACGGGTACGCCGCGCTCGGCGAGGGGGATCGCCACACGACCGGTTCCTATAGCGAACTCGAGCGCTCGGCCATCGCCTGCAAGGTCGGCGAGGCGATCGACCGTCGGCCCCAACACCTCGGCGGCGAACATGCCCGTGCCCGGCGTGTCGTAGCGCTGGGCAGCGTCGAGATCCCAGATCTCGTCCTGGCGCATGCCGGTGATCCTGTCAACGGACTCGGCTCGAGGTCCAGGGCAATTTCGAACGCCGTGCAGCCACGGCCTGAGAGGTCGCAGGTCACGAGGGG